>JBNKQE010000374.1:0-4400 GCA_050295715.1 Leptospirales bacterium | reverse complement strand
AGAGACAGTTTCTGAATACTTTTCAATCGAATAGTTATTTCAATTCCTTCAAGTTTTGTGTTATGAATTTTAAATATTTACAGGTCGTTGCATTGTAAAAATAATATTCGCAAGAAAAATCATTGCTATTTGTCGGTTCGTTTATAAAGTTCTATCAAAAGTTATCTTGTACAGGACTTCTAACTTTCTGATACGTTATAAGATAGTAAATGAGTAATTCGTTGTATTCATCAGGAGAAGAAATGGGCTCAGAAACCATATTCGAAAAAATAATAAAAAAAGAGATCCCCGCAGATATCGTATACGAAGACGAGTTTAGTCTTGCATTTCGCGATATAAGTCCACAGGCGCCGGTTCATATTCTGATTATTCCTAAAAAGCACATTGCGAAAATTAGCGAAGCATCGGAAGAGGATAAAGAACTACTGGGACATCTGCTTCTTGTAAGTCAAAAAATTGCAGAAGATATGAAACTGAGCGAGAATGGATTTCGCCTGGTAATTAATAACGGAGAGAAGGCCGGTCAGGCTGTATTTCATCTTCATATTCATTTAATGGGTGGAAGAGAATTTACCTGGCCTCCAGGTTAAACTCAATTTCAAAAACTTATGTTTCCCGGGTTGGTGTATATTTGGTAATATGCATCGGCCTGTTAAAATTAATAACTATAAATAATTTCGTACCTTATTTTATATTAATTATTCAAATACTACAACAACAACGCAATATATCTACTCATGCGTATAGTTATTTTGCTTGAATCTATATCAGCAGCAGCAAGAATTGCCAGATTGGACTTCCTTATATGTATCCTGAAACAGGGATCCAGATCACAATTTTGTAGCGCATGATAAAATCAGGAAACTCACAGAATAGAATTATATTGCATGTAGATATGGATGCTTTTTATGCATCTATTGAACAAATCGATAACCCTGAATACGCCGGAAAGCCTGTAATAATTGGAGCCAATCCTGAAAATGGAAAAGGCCGCGGTGTTGTTTCCACCGCCAGTTACGAAGCAAGAAAATTCGGAGTACATTCAGCTATGCCAATCAGCCAGGCTTATAAACGCTGCCCTCATGGGATTTTTATTCCTCCTCGAATGTCCCGGTATATTGAAGTATCTAAATTAATAATGAATATCTTCAAAGAGTTTACTCCGCTTGTCGAACCTCTGAGTGTTGATGAGGCTTTTCTGGATTGCAGCGGCACTGAAAAACTATTTGGAAAACCGCAGGAGCTGGCAAAATTAATAAAAGATAAAATCAAAGAAAAAACCGGGCTTACGGCTGGTATAGGTATTGCCAGCAATAAATTCATTGCAAAAGTTGCCTCGGATCTGCAAAAACCCGATGGACTTGTTGTATGTCCTCATGGTGGCGAAGCTGATTTTCTTGCTCCACTTCCCGTTGAAAAACTCTGGGGAGCCGGTCCAAAAACTACATCAATATTAAAACGAAATGGTCTTTTTAAAATTGGTGATATAGCAAATGCTGATCCGGAGAGATTGAACCGCATTCTTGGAAATCAAGGAACTCATTTCCACAATCTGTCAAAAGGAATTGATACAAGAATAGTATCAACGAATCATACACGGAAATCAATCAGCCGCGAACATACATTTGGAATCGATACGGATGATATAGACTATCTAGTAACGGTTATCTATGAGCTGTGTGAAGAAACTGCATATACTTTGCGAAACGAAAACCTACAGTCAAAAACTGTGAATTTGAAAATAAGACTGGAAGGATTTGTTACAAAAACCCGAAGCAGAACGTTTGAAAAACCGATTCAGGATACATCTACATATAGAAATACAATTCTGTCAATGTTTGATGAGTTTCTTAAAAAAGATCGGCAAAACAAAAAAATAAGATTAATAGGTGTGGGATTATCATCGCTGTCTTGCAAGGATTCTAATGATGATTTTCCGAGAGATCTTTTTTCAATTACTGCTGCTCCGTCAAAATCGGATAAAACTGATCAAATACTGGACGATTTAAAGAAACGATTTAAAGGTCGCGTCAAAAGAGCAATCTTTCTGGATAAAAATGAGTGAACTGTCATTTTATATAAATATTTACTCGGAAAATATTTGATACTTCTGGATCGCACCTGTCCGGGTGACTAAAAAAAGCATTGAATATTGCACAGGCGTTTCCCGGTTAACTGGTTCCCGGTAAAAACATACAAATCAATTTTAAATTTGATTTACGTATAGAGTATAATGCAATCATTTGTTTTTACTGTTCGAGTCCATTAGAATTTTACATTCAGAGCATTTATATTGAATTTTGTAAATCTACATATTCAGTATGATATACATTTACAAATTTCGAACCTGAATATTCATTGAAAACAGAGAACTGAAAGATATTCAGAAATTTCCGATACTTGAACAAATGAACTCATCTCAAATGAAATTATCCGTATCAAAAAGGTTTTCCGACGAACAGCAAAGCTTTAGCTATGCACAATATTTAACACTGGCTGATGAATTGCGAAAACGACGTCGAGAATTGATTTTATTCTGTGACCACCCACCTGTGATATCTGCCGGCCGACAGAGCAAAGAAGAAGATCTCCGCAGGAGTCCCGAACAAATTGTGATGGCTGGAATCGATTACTGTAATTCTCCCAGGGGAGGGAGTTACACAGCTCACGAACCCGGTCAGCTAATTATATATCCTCATCTCGATCTGACTCTTAGAAATATTAAGATAAACGATCTGGTACAGGCATTGATGGATATTACAAAATCAACTCTAAAAAATACATGGCAATTAGATACTCTCTATAGACCAGAGACACCCGGCCTTTTTACAGAATCAGGTAAAAAACTTGTCTCGATTGGGCTGCAGGTCAAAGAGAATTTCAGCTCACAGGGGTTAGCAATTAATGTATCCAACTCACTCGAGACTTTCCAATATATAAACGCCTGCGGACTCAAAGATGTCTCCATGACTTCCGTTATCCGTGAAATGGGAACAATCCCTGATCGACAGGCTTATATTGATGGTTGGATGGAATTACTGATGAACTATCTACAATGATTTCAGTTTTCTGAATCCGTAAAAAAACTCGTATGAAGTAACAGCATCACTTCCCTTCCACAAGAACACATGAAATAGTCCGTAGCAATAATCGAATTTAAAGTCCAATTTGCTTCATCAGGATTAAGAACAATTGTTCTACCTGACTCTTATGCTGTAGTATTTCAGTCAGACCGAGGTCTCTACCATGTCGGTTTCAGTTCAAAAAATCATGGTTCATTCTAACCGAAGACAGGAAAGTTTCAAGAATATACAGGATAAGACTGTCAAGGGTGGGAGAACTTCACCACTAGATCGTGGTACATCAATATTCCATGACTGCGTATATTCATGCTAAACGATAACTCATATTGAGTAATGTCAATTTGAAATTATTCCTGAAGTGAATCCTTACGTTGCTAAAAATACCCACACATAATTCACAGAATATTATACCATTTCATAATAGCTTCCAAAACTTTCTGTAAATAAAGTCATTTATTTCATTAGTTTCCAGGCATTTGAATACCGTTAAATATCAACCTATAACATTTAACGATAATTCCACGAATAACAATTGACAAGCGTTAGCTTCATCGTGGTGTAAGCACATTCACATGTTAACGTATAGCACAGTTAACGTACCTAAGGAGGGTATACATGATACTGATCCCGAAAAAGAAAAATTTACTTATCCGGGCAATCCTTACAACGATTGTTCTATTTATAGTGGGTTGTAATTCTTCGCTCGATGAATCGAGTGAGAGTGATACTCAAAATCTAATGGGACTTCTATTAGCAAGTAATTCACACAATTCTACTGTATTAGCTGGTGATAACGCAAGTAACGTTTCAGTTCTTGTAAGCGCTGATACGGGAGGGGTTGTAAAGCTCAATGACGAAGTAACCCTGAGCATTCCCGCTGGTTCCCTTTCTGCGGATACAGAGATTTCCATTGAAAGGCTGGGTGATCTTCCTGAAGGAGAAAAAGATGGGCTCGATACTTTTGGTCAGGCTTATAGCTTTTCCCCCCATGGGACCACCTTTGCTCTGAATAAACCAGCCGTTCTTACAATGCGATATGACCAGGATAGAATGGCGTCAAAAAAGATCGACGTGAACTCATTGCAGATTTATTATTACAATGAAAACTCTGGGCAGTATATACATGTGCCTACTATCGTAGATCCATCAAAGGGAGAAGTTAAGGCATTGTTGGAGCACTTTACTATCTATCTTCCTCTGGGTGTTCCGCCCATTGTTGGCAACGAATCTCCCTTCGCAGCACAGCTAGATCCAGTCCCCCTGTCTCCTGTGGCTGACGCACCTATTTACATTCGAGCTACTGCCAACGATTACAAT
>JBNKQE010000373.1:0-4410 GCA_050295715.1 Leptospirales bacterium | reverse complement strand
AGGCAACCATTTTCATTATACGCCATGTCGAAAAAGTATGCATGTTCGTTTCAGACTTTTCATAGTTTGTTTTTTGGCAAAATCATCGCTCAGAATCTCTATTTTGCATTATTTTTTTACTATACAAATGCTCCTTCTCTTTTTAATATATTATCATGATTACCCAGGATCTAAAATATGCCATTCATGAATCTGTGGAAAATATTGATGATGAAGATTTCCTGACTTTGATTAAGGAAATGCTTAGTAGAAAATATGAAAATCAGGAAAAACCGGTATTTTCAGACAAACAATTGGAGGAAATTAATAGATCTAGAGAACAGGTTAATCAAGGTAAATTTAAAACTGAAGAACAGATTGATAAAATGGTTTCAGAATGGGCAAAAGAATAATCTGGTCAGATCAGGCTTCTGATGATCTGATTGATATTCTGGAATATTGGAATAATAGAACTGGTTCTAAATCCTATAGTCTGAAATTATTTAACAACAGATTAAAGATCTTCTTAAAGTCATTGCCAGGTTTCCAGCTATGGGACAGCATATTGATAATAGAGAAGAGCAGTATTTCATCAAAGATAATTATATGATTGTCTATCTCGATGAATCTGATAGTCTTTCAGTAATGAAAGTCTGGGATACAAGAAGAAATCCAGACGATTTTAAAATTTGAGACATCCACCCGACGCATAACGAGACTGTAAAAACCCATTTTTAACAAAGGCCTCCTCCAACCCTATCGCCTTTCTGGAAAAAAGCGAGTAATAATAGGTTCAATCAGGAATCTGCTTTCGAAGCAACGA
This sequence comes from Leptospirales bacterium, assembly GCA_050295715.1. GTDB lineage: Bacteria > Spirochaetota > Leptospiria > Leptospirales > Leptonemataceae > JBNKQE01. The sequence goes on along the minus strand of JBNKQE010000373.1, from coordinate 3,608 downwards.
TCAGAGTAGCTACTTTGAACGCATGAATATCGTGCTCAGTTCGCATAGCGGGCATATTTCTAGATATTATGGACCATGCTAAACAGGATCCACTGCACATTTACCTTTCTCTTTGTGCGAAAAGTGAAGTAATCCAGTCTCTTGTGAAACCGGATATTCCCGAATACAATGCGGGCTTTGCGTATGCATTTGCTCTGTATAGACCTTGCGTCCTTCCGGGCTATCTATTGAGGATCTTCTCTTTTTTCGCGTCAGTTCTTTTATTGTACCCGATCACTCCTTTGATGCACTGGATCTGATCTTGCAACCGTCCATGGCAAATGTTTCCCCACCTATAAGACCTGACTCACAACAGAACAATACCACTTTTTCAAATTATGGAGTTTTTCTACAAACTGAGCTTTAAGATTACCCGCGGCGCAGCGGCACTACGCTTACGCATCGAGCTTGCTTGGTCTTGCCCTCTCCGCTTCGCTCCGGCCCACCTTTTGCCTGCGTGTCGAATCCGAGATGGGGAGTTATCTTTTGCATGATATCTACCCATCGCCCCGTATTATTATCACAATCCTTCCGGATTGATTCCAAAGATATCGTATGGTTGCAGACTGTAGTAACCGTTAAACAAAAAGGCCACAAGCAATACAAATGCGATAAATCCCGGAATAACCAGGAGCTGTATTGTGGAAATGTTTTGTATCGTATGTCTGTCCTTGATTTCGCAGACCTCTCCCGGGCAATACTGGGCCTTGTCTTTTGACACAAGACCATACACCTTGCAACCTATACAGATCCCAAAAGCAGCTTCAAAGAAAAGAAAGATGAGGCAAAACATGCAAGCAATTCCCGATATCGGACTGTAGGTGTTGAAAACAACCATCAATGTAAAAACCGTTGCTGAAAGAACGATGCCGATTACCCAGGCAAACTTTTTCTGTCGGGCGCCCACATATTCGGGTGTCTGCTTTCGAACGATCCACCGGCCCATGATTAGAAAGGGAGAGTAATCGGGACTGACAAAAACACGGATCAAAATATCCGTTAAGAAAACGGTGATTCCATATTTAATGGGCAAAAAATTTCCATGACCCGCCTGCTGGATGGCCAGGAAGAGACCCAGAAAAAGAAGTCCTGCCGCAGCTCGGATCTCTCGTTCATTCAAAACCGGGATGGAGTAGCCTTCAACCCGGTGACCGAATCTATCGTTCTTACTCATCGTCTTCTCCTTTTATGATGCGTGTGCTAAATCGATAGGATGCAGACTATTACTTTTTCAATCAATACATATTTATGGTGACTATGATAAAATGTATGCAAACAGGCGTAACTGTCAGCGATTCGGCGACCTTTTTATTTCAGTTCTCGGTATTCAGTAAATCCAGGATACGCAGGAGAGTCCTGTAAAATGAGCCGGAATATACCCTTCCATGGGATATAATACAGTTATCGGAAGTTACGGGCCATTTCCATGCCCAGATGCCCCTTAACGTTTTTTAAGAAAGTGCAGGAGTAAAAAGAGAGGAGTTGGTTTTAGGAGTAATCAACATTGATCCCTATCCTGTATCCCTGAATGACAAAGGCAATAAACATCAGGAATTCTTTGCAGTGAATTCGACAACCTCGAAATCTTGTTACCATATGAGTATTTCGGACTGCATGTACCCAGGAAGAAAAAAAATTCGCAGTTATTGCTACATCGTGCCTTGCATGCACGCTATGCAAGGCGTTGTACAAATTTTTAGGGGCTTCGGGACTCCATGGCCTGCAACTGCCGATTGCTTTGTCTAATATCCTATGAGCTTATAATTCGGTGCACTTTCCGTTTTTTTTACTGGATTTTTTTAATATCCAAAGTTCCTGAATACCGGGAACTTTCTTGGATAAAAATTCCCCCGACTACAGACGCTTACTCTTGATCCAGTAATCGTTCTGCATCCTCCATTGTGGCAACATTGGTAGAGGAATACTCAGCATGGGCACCGGTTCGTTTGAATTGCATCCCGGAAATCGCGTTGGCACCAACAATCCGAATCCCCTGTCGGGCCTCAGAAGCAAAGTGGGCTTGTGCACGTTCAATTTCTTTGGTTACTTCTGGAAGACCGGGGTTAAACTCGGATATATCCGTAATAACATCATAACCACGTTTCAGTTTCCTGGTTGCTTCAATTGTTTCATCCACGCATTTTTGCATTTCTTCTAAAGTAAAAAAACCTACCAGAGATACATATAATCTATTCTTGACTTGATCAGATTTTATGGTGTAATTCATAAAAACCTCCTATTTTTCGATCTCCCGTGTCTCGCAGTTTGTAAAAATTGCCCCACGTGTCAGCGGAAATTATCGCCTTGACTGTAATTATGCGCTATCTTCTGTCAATCCTTTTTCGATTTCCATGGATTCAGAGTTACTTCTGTGACTGTCTTCTATTTTCTAGTGTTACCGGACCACCGTTCCGGATGCCTGGCCTTTGCTTTAGCATAGGTCTATCTTCTCTTTTTCTTAATCTCGCCATCTTCACCTTTTCTTTTTTGCATCGGAGTCACGAAACCGATTCCCGAATGACGATGTGCATTGTAACACCAGTCAACGAAACAAGTCATCCATTCGCGAGCGCTCTGAATGCTTTCAAAAGTTTCAGGATAATCGGGACGATATTATTTCAGGAAAGACACTATGGCGTGCCCCCTGCTTGAAAAACGTGGGTTTGCCCTTCTAATGGGTTACCACAATACAAGTAGGTAATACAGGAGGCACGTGATGAAAAGCATATGTCGGAATGGATGTCCACAAAGATTCCATAGCAATTGCGGTTCTTTACGCCGGAAAATCGGAAAAGGAAGATGTAAGCACAATAAAGAATGAAGAGACATCTATTAAACGTTTTTTCAACAAGCTCCGAAAAGAAACGCGCCAGATAGAAAGTTGCTACGAAGCCGGTGTTACGGGATACCCCCTTTATCGATTTCTGACAGGAATGGGAATCGAGTGCAAGGTCGTGGCGCCGGGGAAAATTCCACGAAAAGTTTCGGATCGAATCAAGACTGATTCCCGTGACGCCATCAAACTTGCGAAACTCCTGAAAAGTGGAGATATGGAATCGATTCGTGTCCCTACAGAACAGGAAGAGGGACTCCGGGATTTTCTTCGGGCGCGTGACGATCTCAGACTGGATCTGACGCGACACAAACAGAGAATAATGAAATTTCTCCTGAGGAAGGGGATATCCTATTCGGGTGCTAAATACTGGACTCAAATTCACTAAAAGTGGCTTGATAGTATAAAATTTGATGATCCATTGGTGCAGGAAACGTATTTGAATTATTATCGTCAGATTCGTTTAGTAGATGAAAATCTGAAGTCAATAGACAAAGCTATCAAAGATATGGCAGAAACGGAACCCTTTCAGGAGAGAGTAAAGATTTTAAGATCTTTCAAGGGAATTGACTATCTCACCGCCATGCATTTGATTTCCGAAGTTGGAGATTTCAGTAGATTTGTAAAAGCAGGATCTTTCATGAGTTTTCTCGGTCTTGTTCCCGGAGAATATTCCAGCGGCTCCAAAAGGCGTCCGACGGGTATCACGAAAGCGGGAAGTCCCCTTCTCCGTCGT
>JBNKQE010000372.1:0-4413 GCA_050295715.1 Leptospirales bacterium | reverse complement strand
CAGCCCGGTAAAGATCCTGCAATCTTCAAAATAGTCTGCAGAAATGCAAGATCTTCCTCAGCAAAAGGGACGGCTATGGAATCTGGCTTAGTTCATAGTAACAGAAAATTCTACACTGCTTGAATCATATATTAAAATCGTATAGTCACCATCAGCAGTAAAAGATACCGTATCCGATGTTGCAGAAGCATTTGCAGACTGATTATCCAGGTCAACCGGACAACTACCATCAAATATAGCTATATTACTACCTGGAGCAGGGCTAAATGTAACTGTATTTGCTGTAGTTGCAGTTACCTCTACAGCAACCATATAAATCCCAGTAGAAATTCCGCCGGTCACAGCTTCCCCACTCTGAACAGTTACCGTTTCGCCGGTCGCAACACTTGTTTTTGGTATATTATACGAAGTAGAGTATGTCGCAGAGGTTAAACGGCATGAATTTGCATTTGATGCCCCCAGCAAAGCGATTGCCCCCAGCATCATCATAGAATCGTCGTCATCTCCACCACCCGTTATGCTATTGCACAAAGTTGCAGAAAGCAAAATTATTGGTGCTACCATCCCCAGTGTCAGCAATCTCTTCAACTATCGATTCATCGATAGTCTCCTTACTTTCCATACATGAAAATATAAACAATTATCCGTAAAAAGATACTATTGAGATACTCAAAAAAAATATATATACCGATTGAAATCGTCTTTCATGGCGTTCCAAATTTCAAATCCCAGGTAAGTTATATTTTGATGTATCAATGGATTCAGGGCAGACTGGTAAACTACTGCCTGTTTGCCCAAAAGAACACGCGGCATATATTGCGATGTTTCCCAAATGATAATTTTCAACAACACTCTTTTCTTTATCTGTAATAAGCTGTAGGTCTGTGCAACCACCTCCAGGATCTTCAAGGCCTAACATACCTTCCCTGGAGAACAATAAAGAATTTTCATATCCACTTGCCAGTCTTTGAGCCCCGTGGTAAACTGGATCGTTTAATCCAAGGTCGGAGCATGAAAACACACTTCGGGATATATAAGAACCATTAATATGTGGACCGGATGTCCCTCCTGCATGATATAAAATCCAATTTGAAGGAATGTTCAACGCAGAAAAACGTTCGGATGCATAGCTGGCCGGAAGGGTACAGGCGCTATTGATAAGTCCCTGATCGTTAAAAAACCCCGTGTATTCTTCTTTTTCTGTTTCACTTTGAATAAAAAGAGTGTCAGCACATGCCCCACCAATATTGGGAACACATACAAGAACACCTCCTCCAGCTACATTTCTATCATATCCAGCATAAACACAATCGCTTTCGAAGGCAATATACCACGTAAGGAGAGGCAATGTTATATCTACAGGTTCAGGAGTCGGAATACAGCCGGACATTGAGATAAATACAAGGATAGCAGAAAAAAAATTCAATGCTGCTGAATAAACCGCCTTCATAGTGGAAGACTCCATCTCATTGATATGGAAGGTTCGTTGAATAATATATCTGAAGACTGTTCTTTTCTCTGTAATATATTAAGTGGTTCTAATCCATCCCTTGTTCCAAACCTGGTGAAGGCCAGATATCCATCATATACAAAAACACCGGCTGCAATACTTAAAGAAGCATAGTAAATTACCTGACCTGTACGAAAATTTTTCAATGCATTTTCGTCATTGATACCTTTGAATGTATTGCTTAGCCGCCTGGCATCGTTCCGGGTTTTTGAATAAGCAATGGCGGCCAGGACCCCAAAGCCAATTTTCATAAACCTTGAAAATCGATCTTCCTGTTCAATTCTTAGCCTGTCGGAATATAAAATATATTCCGAGGCACGATTGAGTGAATATATAGATTCAAATACTGCAAGATACGGATCTGACCTTTTAATCTTAAGAAAATAGTCTTTCGGGATGATATTATTCTCCTCTTCCACATCTAAAAATCTACCCTGCTTCGTAGATCGAATATAATTACGCTCGTGGCCGGTATCATCCATATAAGAACGCATATCTATATTGACGTAAGTATCGTCCCCTTGTAGATATATAAACTTTTGGGGGGATGCATGAACCTGGTTAATATAAAACATTGCGATAATTAAACATAAATATATACACAAATGTAACTTCATTGAACCACCTCCCATTTTACAGCATCCACAGGAACGATTGTATTTTTCTTATCGTCCCCATTCCATTCAATGAATTCGACCATAGACTCAGTTCCCTTCCCCTGCTTCTCTATGATTCTATAACTTTCGTAAGTAATAACTCTTCCTCGATTTTCAGGTGGTAATGGGTATATATAAGCTTTTTTTAATTCAACAGGCTTGACTGAATCATTTTTGGCCGGTGAAAGATTAGAAATTCTAGCTATTAGAGGCGCAAGAGCAGATATCTGATTAAAGTTACTTTTCTGTGACTCAGAACAAAATGACGTTAACGCAGCTATTTTCTCATCAGTAATCTTTGATTTTTGATGCAGGTTATCAAGTATCTCATAAAAACGAAGTGTCACCCCGAGCAGAGTGAGTAAAAGCGAGATAGCAATCAATTCTTTCACAAGATGCAAGAATGAATATAATTTTGACACTTTATGCAATCCCCTGGGAATCATTATTCTCTCAAAACGGAATAGAAACAGGGCCCTTGAGCCCGAATCCAGAACATTAAAACACATTTAACGCAATCAATTCATAGAGCCCGGTTGTCAGAGCAGACGCCATCAAGGATGCTGTGAAGCACTTTTTAATAAGATTACCTGTTAACGTTTTTTTACTTGAAAAACACGGGATCATATATTGACCTTTTTCAATAAAGGCTATCTGATATGAACAAAGTCTCTTACACTTTACTTCTTTCTATATTAGTGTGTTTGATATTACCGTTTGAAATCCGGTCATCGGGTGACACAGGACTTCTTCCCGGTGTATTACCTGATATATCCCAGAAATCGGGAAATTTAGATGTGTCATATCCAATCCCTGCATACGCCACAGAAGATGTTGCTCCGGAAATATCTATTGTTTACAACAAAGGTATAGCGGGTAATTTTGATATTTCCGGCCTTCCTGCTGTGATGCTCTTGCCGAATGGCAGTTATATTGCAGACGGCTTTGGAGAATTAATAGAGATAGACGGTATCTACAGGTCAAAATATGATAATGGGGCCGTTTTTGAGCCATCCGGAGATTGTGGTAGCCCCTGTTCATGGATGGCAACGTTACCCAATGGGTCCCGCATTACTTTTGACCGAAGCATTGCTGCAAATGGAAAGAGTGTAATATGGGCTGCGACAAAAGTTGAAGATACAAATGGAAAATATTATACAGTTACATACGAGAATCAGGGATTAATCCTCTACCCTGCGGAGATTGAATATACAGGATCCGCACTGGGTGCCCCCGATAAACGAATTATATTTAGCTATGAGGATAAGAGCATAGAAAATCCGGAATATAAATATGGGAAAAGATCGGATTACAGGAAGATTCTGACTCGAGTAGATGTTGAACTGTCCGGTAGTGTTATATACACGCAGAACCTTGCATATACAAGAAAAAATAATGAATATTTGCTTTCCTCGTTAGAGACTCTGGTTGAGGGAGCAGAGAGAACAAGACCTGTTACAATAGACTATACCAGCGCCGGGAATGGATTTACAAAAAAAGTAAAAAGTGTTTCAACCGGTGCAGGGAACCCCGATTACAATCTCTGTAAAGTTGGATCTGCTGTTTGTTTGTGGTTAAATTTTAACCCACCGATAGATCCATGGTCACTTACTATATTGCAAACCGCATGCGGATTATACGAACTTGGAGTTAAGAACTCCTGTGAAACAGGTAATACCTGGTCTGTGGTTGATCTAAATGGTAACGGACGTGCCGACTTTATGGCATCGATGAATGCTGATTCGGGAAATGGACGTATACGGGTGAATATGGATGATAGAGATTTCACAAGTAATACGCAGAATTCACTCAATCCAACACTCAGTCACGGCTTAAAGGGCGGGCAGATGCCCATAGACCTGAACGGTGACGGTTTTCTGGACCATGTTCGATTAAAAATGTATGCATTAGAAAATCCTACACGTTATACATTTCAGGTAAATTACGGAGGCCCTGACAATTTTGAATCAACGGTGAATGAGATCGAGCCGGAAGGAGGTATGGGGATCGGTCTTGATCACAACGTTTTATTAAAACAAGTTCTTTCAATTTTATTCAGTCAGCACCTGGGGAAGCTGGAGAGGCAAAAAGGAAGATTCGGAAGAAAAATGATGGATTCAATGGGGATGAATGGCGGGATCAACTCCCAGATCCATGCAAACCGATTGCTTTCAGCCGGAATTGGCATGATTTCGGAGGCAAACGGGTTTATGCAGTTTGCCGACATGAACGGTGACGGACTACCTG
>JBNKQE010000371.1:0-4436 GCA_050295715.1 Leptospirales bacterium | reverse complement strand
CACGACGCCATTTTTATAAAAACCACAGTGGTTGCATACACGGTGCGGCATGATATACGAGCCGCAGCTTTTGCAACGTACCAGGTTAGGCCGTCCGATCGCATGGTGCGATCTGCGCATAAGTTTCTTTGAACGTGATGTTTTCCTTTTAGGTACTGCCATTTCTCTTTACTCGCCTTGAAGGTCAGGATCATGGACCCCCCTCTTTTTAGCAAGTCAGAATAGCCAGAAGAAAAAGTATTTTTTTAACTTCCGAAAATCATGAGAAAACTTGCGGTTCATAACATTTTTCAGATAGAACCGGTCCTGACAGGGAGGACTTTCTCCCCTGGATCACAAAAAATCAGTCAGGGAGCCCCCATTTACCAAATTGTTTATATTTTTTCCTGCAAATTACAGTTTCACCGGGGTTCATAAATATAACACCACTTGACAGTATTTGCCCTGCCATCGCATTGATCTATACACATGGCACTGATACGAACCATTCAACAACTGGGCGAGACAGCCCAAAAAGAGATCCAGGCATCAAAAGAAAAGACCGATCTGGACACTCTCCACACTCGTTTTCTCGGGAAAAAGGGAGAGCTTACCGCTATACTGAAAGGTCTCAAAGACCTCTCACCGGAAGAGAGAAAAGAGGCAGGGCTGGTTGCCAACCAGATTCGTGAAACTCTGGACCGTGAATTCCATGAGCGGCGGAAAAAACTGGAAAATGAAGAGTTAAACAGGCGTATTTCCGGCGAAAAGTACGATGCTCTACGGCCCGTCAAAAATGTGCGTAGCACTCTGCATCCACTGTCAAAGGTCCAGTATCTCGTTGAAGATATATTTACTTCTATGGGATTTGCTATAATGGACGGTCCGGAAGTTGAGACCGATGCTAATAATTTTGGTAATTTGAACTTTTCAGATGACCACCCGGCGCGGGATATGCAGGATACCTTCTGGACCGAAGATGGAAATCTTTTGAGAACTCACACCTCATCCGTCCAGGTCCGTTCCATGCAAAAACTGAAACCTCCCTTTCAGATCATTGCTCCCGGACGAGTATACCGCCAGGAAGAGACGGATGCCTCCCACGAGACAACTTTTTACCAGGTTGAAGGGATGATGGTCGGTAAAGATGTCTCGGTTGCAAATCTCATCCATGTAATGAAATCCTTTTTATCGGCATTCTTTGAAAAAGATGTTAGAGTCCGTCTTCGACCTGGATACTTTCCCTTTGTAGAACCGGGATTTGAACTGGATATCGGATGCCTGGTTTGCAATGGTAAGGGTTGCCCTGTTTGTAAAAAGAGCGGCTGGGTGGAACTGATGCCATGCGGGATGGTTCACCCTAATGTGCTCCGCGCCGGTGGAATTGACCCTGAAGAATGGTCAGGATTTGCTTTCGGTCTGGGGCTGAACCGACTGGTAATGATGGGATACGGAATCGAAGATATCCGTCACTTTCTATCCGGAAACCTCCGATTCCTTCGTCAGTTTTGAGCGAAAGGAAACTGATAGAACACCAAACAATGCAAGCTGAGGAAATCAATTGAAACTATCAATTAACTGGATCTGTGATTATTTAGATATATCCGATATACCTGTGGAGAATCTTGCAGGCAGACTTACTCTGGCTGCATGCGAAGTAGATGGCTATGAAGAAGTATTTGGCCAGCTTGATGAAGTCATCGCGGCAAAGGTTCTGGAAGTAAAAAAGCATCCTGATGCAGACAAACTTCACGTGTGCCAGGTGGACACGGGAAATGGGATGGTACAGATTGTTACAGGAGCTGTAAATATTCGTGAAAATACGATTGTGGTTCTTGCCCCGATTGGAGCCACGCTTCCCTCAGAAAACGGTAATCTTCGAATAAAAAAAGCCAAACTCAGAGGTGTAGAATCATCGGGGATGCTCTGTTCTGCAGGTGAGCTTGGACTGCAGGATCTGATTCCCGATAAAGAGGGAATCCTTATTCTGAGTGATGACAAAAATTCTCAAATTTGCGATATTCCCGATATATGCGAATTCATCGAACCGGGAATGAAGCTATCGGAACTGCTTCCTATAAAAGATACGATTCTTGATATCGACAATAAATCGATCACTCACAGACCCGATCTATGGTGTCACTATGGATTCGCCCGGGAAATTGCCGCTATCTACAACCGTGATATTGAGAGTAATCCTCTGGATGCAGAAGAGCGCAAATCTGATAACACGCTGCCCATAAAAAAAATAGATATTCTTGATGAATCAGCAGACGCTTATTACGGAGCAACCTGCAGTGGCGTAAAAGTCACTGAGTCTCCCTTCTGGATGAGAGTCAGACTCCACTCTATCGGACAACGGCCCATCAATAATGTGGTGGATGCAAGCAACTATCTCCTGTTTGAACTGGGTCAGCCCAATCACGCCTTTGACGCATCAACGTTGAAATCATCAACTATTACTGTGGCGAAAGCCGGTAAGTCGGCAAAAATCAAAGAGTTTACAACTCTTGATGAAGTAAAACGAAAAATTCCAGAAGGAAGCATCCTGATCTACGACGGCGATGTAAAAGACGGCGAAGCGGTAGCTCTCGGAGGAGTCATGGGTGGTCTCCACTCCAGTGTAGCCGATACTACTACCGATCTATTCCTTGAATCAGCCACATTCCCCCGTGAGAGTATACGCAAAACAGTTTCCGGAACACAGCTTCGCACGGATTCTTCCATGCGCTTTGAAAAGGGACAGGACCCTGCTAAAGCTAAAGGAGCACTCTACCGTCTTGTGAATATTCTCAGTCTGACCTGTCCTGATATCAAAATGGGGAAGATCTCCGGTGAATCTCCCAATGGTCCAAAAGAAAATGTAATCAATGTAACTCTAAGTTTCCTGCGCTCACGTCTGGGATTTGAAATCGAGGATGAACGCGTTCGCGATATACTCACGAGACTCAACTATCGTATCACTGTGGAGAAGAAAGGAGATTCCCTTTCCTATAAAGTTACTGCCCCCACGTATAGATCCAGATATGATATAACTATTGCAGAAGATATTGTAGAAGAGCTGGGACGTCTTTTTGGTTACGATAACATTGAACCGGTTCCTGCAAATACAGCGGCGATAGCTCCGCCGATAAACCGGGAGAGAGCGCTGGAACGCAGCACCAAAGAGTTCTTTATAACAGGCGGGAACTATTTTGAAACCCGCAACTACTCCTTTGCCCATCCGGAAGATAATAGAATCTTTTCACTGGACGGCTTGAAGGTCTTAAATCCAATTATGGAAGATCGGGACAGAATGAGAGTCAGCCAGATTCCCGGAATCATTCGACAGGCAGCATTCAACCAGGACAGATTTACGGAAGTGAAGCTTCTGGAACTGGGCCGAGTATTTTTCAAAGACCCCAAAAAACCAAAAGAGGATATTGCCCGCGAAGAAAAACGAATCTCTCTAATCAGCCTTTCGCCTGAAAAAAAGAAGAAAGGCCACGAAGATGACGATCCAGCCTACAAAGAATTCTTATCCTTGCGAAACACTGTGGAAAATTATCTTCAGACTTACTGTGGAGAAGTGACAGTTGCACTCAGGGCACCGCAGAAAGAATCCATGGACCCCGAAGAGCTATTTTACAGCACACCCTACCTCCACCCGGGCTGTGCCGTAGTATTTGTTCATAAGTCGGGAGAGACACTGGGATATGCAGGGCTCCTTCATCCGGGAGTTCAGGCGGATCTTGATCTAAAACGCCCGGCAGCAATAGCCGATCTCTTTTTTGATCGAATCTACAGTACTTTTGAAAAAATGAGAAAAGAGACAAATTATATACCGCCATCCGTATTTCCCGACTCCGATTTTGAGCTTTCGGTGGTGATGGAAGACCGTGCCTCAACAGCGCTTGTTGTAGAGACAATTCGCTCATTGAAAATACCGGAAATTGAAAACATTGAACTTCTCAGTATTTACAGGGGTGAGCCACTTCCTTCAGACAAGCAGTCCGCAAGCTACAGGGTTCGCTGTTCACGTAATGACCGAACACTGACCGGTGATGAGTTGCAGGATATTTTGAATAAGACTATTGCCGCACTGAATAAGAAGGGCCTGGCACTCCGATAAAATTTGAGATCCGGAGCTTCAGCCTCCCATTGTAAGAATCACAATCGAGTGAGGGATGGTCAGGGTGGCGGCTGCAAACATGCAGCACGCCAGTCCTGCGGAAGTTCGTTGCGGATTTATCGAAACAGCCTTGTTCGCGAGGACCGAAGCGCATGCGGAGCCCGAAACAGCCCGTTTTTCGCCCCTTCAAAAGGGGGCGAAAACACTCCCCGCACCTGCTCTGCTCTGTTAAAAACTGATCTTAAATCGATTCTGATTGAGCATCTATCGTAAGCGTCCAAGCAACGACATCTTCCCAAAAGTCCGCAGATCTGATATATTCAAAGAATGGAAAACAAGCAAACAC
>JBNKQE010000370.1:0-4468 GCA_050295715.1 Leptospirales bacterium | reverse complement strand
GTCGAAGAACACGTCATATGGTGACATGCAATACAATTTTTAGAATAAGCCTATCATGAATGACCCCGGATTACCAGATCTTCCCGTAAATACAATCCTTCCCGAACTTGCTGATATTCTCGACAAATCCAATCGGGCAGTCCTCGTAGCACCACCAGGATCAGGAAAAACTACAATTATTCCAGTAGCACTAATAAATGAACCGTGGCTAAAAGAACAGAGAATTCTGATACTGGAACCACGAAGACTGGCTGCAAGAAATGCCGCACACCGAATGGCATCACTGATAGGAGAGGATCCGGGGGAGACTATCGGTTATACTATACGATTTGAAAGGAAAGTATCACATAAAACAAGAGTAGAAGTTGTAACAGAAGGTATTCTAACGAGACGAATTCAGAATGATCCCTCTCTGAGGGATGTCGGCCTTGTCATTTTCGACGAATATCATGAACGAAATCTACAGACAGATCTAGCCCTGGCGTTGACACTGGAAGCCATGGAAGCGCTACGACCTGATCTGAGAATACTGGTTATGTCAGCTACAATTGACGCGGCATCGGTTTCCGAATTTCTTGGCTTTGCACCGGTTGTGAAAACAGAGGGAACACTCTATCCTGTAAATATTATTTATACAGACGAACCATCACGAGATCTTTCGACCTCTGTGGTTTCGGCAATTCGTCGCGCGAAATCAGAGACAAAAAGTGATATCCTAATATTTTTGCCGGGAGCATCGGAACAGAGGCGAGTAAAATCTAAAATTGAGGATGACTTTACATTTAACGACTTCCTGATCCATACGCTGCATGGCTCAATTCCCTATAAAGATCAGCTTCGCGCCATTCTGCCTGATCCCGGAGGACAACGAAAGATAATATTATCCACAAATATTGCAGAGTCAAGTCTTACGATTGAAGGAGTGGACACGGTAATCGATTCAGGACTCGCTCGTTTTCCAATGTTCGATCCAGCACGAAATCTGACCGGACTTGTAACCGGAAAAATTGCATTGGACGCGGCTGATCAACGTGCAGGCAGAGCCGGCAGGCTGGGCCCTGGAATATGTTTTCGCCTGTGGCATCCCGATGAAAATAGATCCAGAGGATTGATTACACAACCAGAGATACTCTACAGCGATTTATCCGGACTTGCACTGGAACTGGCCGTTCGAGGAAGTGGATATGACACACTGAAATTTCCGGACCCGCCACCCGTACACAATATGAGCAGAGCCCTGAAAACTCTTCAATCGCTCGAAGCAATAGACAGCAACAATCGAATTACGCAAACAGGAAAAATAATGGCTTCTATTCCAGCGCAGCCAGCTGTTGCGAGAATCATTGTAGAAGGTATGAGAAGAAAACATCTCAATCTGGCCTGCGATACCGGTGCAATCCTTTCCGAGAGAGATCCCTTTACCGATTCAAGGCGTGCTCCCGGAAGCGATATAGCCTTCAGACTCGAAGCGCTTGAAAATTATCGCAGGTTCGGGGAAACAGGAGAATCATTGCAGGGAGTTTCTCCGGAAATTTGCAGAACCATTGATAAAACTTCTAAACTTTATCTTTCTGTAGCAAGAAAGATCGAAAGAACAATGCAGACGGGAATAGAGAATCAGGATACGAATAAATTAAACCTGGATGAACCAGGTGATATGGTCGGGTTGCTTGTGGGAGCAGCTTTTCCGGATAGAGTATCATTATCAAGGAAGGGTAAACCAGGACACTTTCTCCTTGCTTCGGGGAAAGGAGCGCAAATCGCCTCAACGGATCAACTGGCGACTCAAGAGCTAATAATTGCAATTGATCTTGATTCTTCAGGTGAAATTTCAACAATTCGCATGGCCGCAAAATTTTCAATGGAGTCATTGGTCGCTTTATATCCCGACAGGATTCACCCTTCGACGATGTCTGAGACTGATTCATCGGGTAAAGTTAAATTTTACAGAATTTCCCGATTCGGCACACTCCCATTACAGAGAAAGCAACTGAGCAATCCGGATCCGCAAATGCTTCAGGAGGCATTACAGAATTCAATCCTGAGTAACCCCGGACTGCTCTTCCCCTTTCCAGACAGAGCAAAACGCCTGTGTGAACGATCAGAGTTTCTTCGCAAAAGAAATTTTGATTTACCACCCATGGACTGGGAGTCCCTTTCAGAGAAATTAGGTGACTGGCTTTTCCCATTTCTGGGCGGAGTGAAAAGTGCGGGCGATATCACGGAACAAATTCTTCTAAGTGCTCTTGAGACAAGACTGGGTGAAAACGCTCTTGGGCTTCTGAGACTCGAAGCTCCGGAGAAGATTACTGTACCATCTGGATCCAGTATTCGTATTAACTATGAAAATAATGATGCAGTCCTGGCTGTAAAACTACAGGAGTTATTTGGGCTCTCGGACTCTCCCCGCGCCGGTGGAGGCATTCCGATCAAACTTCATCTCCTCTCCCCGGCCGGAAGGCCAATTCAGGTAACAAGTGATTTGAAGGGATTCTGGGAAAGAACGTATCCAGAAGTCAGAAAAGAACTTCGCGGAAGATACCCCAGACATCCCTGGCCGGAAGATCCCTGGACTGCTGTGCCGACACGTAAGACTAAAAGAAAGATGGAAAGTTAAAATCTCGACGAATAATCTATTTCAAATACTGATTTAAAAAGTCAATCTGATCATTGACTGCCTTCTCAAAGTATGAACCTTTATAAATACCAAAATGGTCCACATCATACTCTTTTACATGAGCGCGTTCACCGAGAATCGCCTTCATGTTAATATGTGAATTCATTGATACAAGATTGTCTTTACGTGCAATTTGAATCAATACATGAATTTGTGTTCGCTTCGCAAAATCTATCGGATTATAACCTGAAGTTCGAAGTAGACCCCTTGCGCATACTTCATTTACAAATCCCTTCGGGATAATTGATTTATATCCTTCATAGGCTCCGGGAGCGGTTATCAAGGCAAGTGTACCGGGCATTCCGACCATTGGTATTTTATGAGCAGAAAGGCCAAACCTGGACCGTCCCATGTCACGTTGTGCATGCATAAACAATTTCAAAAAATGTTTCACGCCCTCACGTCTCACAGCCAGCTGTCCATCTTCATGAGAATCAAGAGCAGGTACCTGGGCAATGGCACATTTTATTTTCCTATCCAGGGCTGCGGCCATAATACCATAGCCACCACTGGCCGATGTCCCCCACAGACCAATGCGATCTGAGTCAATGAAATCCAGGCTGCGTAAATAATCTATAGCTGCGTGCAGGTCATCCAGCTGACGCGAAATTAAGAATAGCTGGCGGGGTTCCCCATCACTGGTCCCAAAGTTACGATAGTCCACAACCAAAACAGCCATGCCATTGTCTACATATCGCAGGGCATACTCTTCCAGAAGCATATCCTTCGTCCCGCCAGCTCCGTGGGTCATAACAATCGTCGGGAAGGGAGCATTATCATCATCAGGTTTATAGAGCCATCCGCGAATTGTCTCACCCTCTACAATAAAACTGATATCGGAACGACAGGGTGACGCCTCTTTGATGACAGTATCACTGCTGCCCTCCAGAGGCTGCTCTGGCACATCAAATCCGGGGAAGAATACTACCACAATCAGATAAATAAGAATTAGAGCCAGAAATATACCAAGACCATAACCTGCATAAACAAGAAATTCCATGATCTGCCCTCCCTTCCTTATATATTATTAGACTACAATAGCAATCAAATAATACTATTATTTACTTGCTTTACCATGGTGAGCTTTGTGAATAATATTTAAATGTTTACAACAAATATTACTTGTCGGTTATAGAAATTTTGATTCAATCTGTTTTGCATAAAACTCTAGAGGAAGATTAAGACTTATTTGAAATGATAAGCAAAATCGATTCAATCATTTGAGAATTGATTCAAAATATATATTTGACAGAAATCGCTCTTTAACGCTTTTTATATGAGATAAATGCAAAACATTCATATCGTTTGCAATTCTATTTACGACTACACTTTTCATTATCCGTCCAGCAGCCAGAACCCCTGTTGAACATACAGATCCAATCGTTGTAATTAACGAAAATGATTCTTCTGGCAATAACCTGGCAGCTTCACCCGAGTATGCGGGATGAGTGGTATGATGGACCCTTAAGTGCCTGACATAGAATCGCACAACAATATATACCGCACAAAGAAAAAGGGATCGATGTAGCTTTCGCACAGGCGTATGGAAAAGGATACAGATTTTTCTATCTGCTGGGCAGCAGACTCGGACACCAGACAATACAGCAGATCGTTGAAAAAAACATGTCAGATCACATAGAGAATTACACGCCTGAGAAATTCATGAATGACTTGAGCAGAAATTCGGGCACATCGGCGAAGGTATATTTTTCAGGATGGGTCAATTCCGGATCTTACAAAAAAGAGAGTCCGGTAGATTTTCATGATGAGAACAATAACGGAATTATAGAT
>JBNKQE010000369.1:0-4482 GCA_050295715.1 Leptospirales bacterium | reverse complement strand
ACAGGGGAACGATCTTTTTTGGAGAAAAGGAAATTTCAAAATTATCAGAAAAAGAGAGAGCCTGGTTACGATTGAATGAGATGGGATTTGTATTTCAGGCCTACAATCTTCTTCCCGTATTAACAGCGAAAGAGAATGTAGAGTATATTTTAACTCTTCGCGATATCTCAGAAACTGAAAGAGAGAGAAGGGCACTTGAAATGCTCGAGGTGGTTGGTCTGCATGATCTTGCTGATCGTTTTCCTTCGCAGCTTTCCGGTGGACAACAGCAGCGTGTTTCCGTTGCAAGGGCTATGGTGGGAAATCCCAGGGTTGTACTTGCAGATGAACCAACAGCCAATCTTGATTCCGAAACAGCTAACGATCTGCTGTTGTATATGGAAAAACTCAATAAAGAGTTTGGAACAACATTTCTATTTTCCACACATGATCCACGAGTAATGGACAAGGCTCACAATGTAATACGGCTGGTGGATGGAAAAATATCCAATGAATAAAAGAAGAATTCATACACCAGATTGTAATTATCGAACACTGGTTTTTTAGACAGTCAAACCTCCGGTCGGAAAAATGTTGAGGGTTGTTTGAGAGTAAATTCTTATAAAATATATAGAAATCTGCTGCTATTAATATTCTTAATTGCTCTGCCACTTTTCGCAAGAAATGATGATGCAATACCGAAGGATAGCAGTGACGCTTCGTCAGTTGTTGACAATGGAAGCAAGGTCAACTCCTCAGAAACTGCGGATTCTATACCCGCACCCGGTGATACTAACTCCGGAGTTTACTATGAATTCCATGGTTCTCTAAAAGGTTTCGGTTACACTCAAAATATTGCAGAAGCTGAATACTCCAATACAGGATATTTACAGGCAAAAATAATTGCGGATGCCTCTTATGATTCCAGCATATACTTTCACCTTGTGGGTCGCTGGCAATACTGGCAGAGTCAGGAGTATGGAAATAATTCATTCAATGAGATATGGATATCCAGAGAAAATTTTTCACCAGGAAAAGGTTACTACATTCATAAGGAGTACTCATCGGGTATCATTCTTTCTGATCTTCAAGAGTTATGGGTAAAATGGGAAGACGATAACTGGGACCTCAAAGTGGGACGTCAGGTTCTTAACTGGGGTGAGGGACGTTTTTTTAATCCGCTCAACGTTGTGACATCAGTAACTCCTTATACTCTTGAGATTGAAGAAGTGCGTGGCAGTGACTCAGCTGCTTACACATATTATTTTGACGGTGATACCTTTATTGACCTGGTCTGGACAGCGCATAATAGTGTGAATCGTTACGAGTCCTTTTATGAGCAGAGGCGGAAATATACAGTTCCCCGTATTAACTTTGATAAATACTATACCACACCCGCTGTATCATTTGTAGATGTTTACCCTTTTGCAAGCATAGTCAACCCTTTGACGACAGAATCGACGGATGCCCAGGTAGTATTAAACGAAACAGAGAACAGAGGAGAGGTTGAAAACCGTGACCTTAACACTCTTTATCAAGATTTTGCATTTCGATACAAGACCGGATTCTCCACAGACATTGATCTGACACTCGTTGCCGGATGGAAGGCAAGGCGTTCCTTTGGTGGCGCCGGTATAAACGGGACGAAGCTTGGAGCTGGCTGGCGGCTGGGAGCCGTTTACTTCTCTCCATTTGACCTTGATGACAGTGGATTAAACAGAATCTCAATTTATGAACAGGGATTTCGTGAAGAGAATAAGGGATTTTTACAATCCTATGCTGGAGGAGATTACACCTGGAGCAGATATTTTTCTCTGGGATTACAGCTCTTTCACAACAGTGGTGCTCTGTCAAAACATCCCTGGACAATGTATGGTCTTATAAATGCTTCTAATGATCCCTATGACAGAGATTACTATGATTTTGTTCGCGGACCAGATCTTACATTTAATACAACCTTTGTCAACGTATCTGTCAATGGAGATGTTACGGATTTGATACAGTATTATATATATATTTTTTCTGATGTTTATGGAAAAGGATATATGGGAATGCTCGGCTTTACTATCAGTGCCGCAGATGATCTCAACATAGAACTGGCAGGCCGTATTTATTCAACGAAGTCCAATGCTGTTTCGGATTTTAATGAAATGCGTCCTGATATGTTTATAAAAGCCGAGTATACCTTTTTTTAATGTAGTTTGAATGAGTAACTTTTCGCATAAGAAGATGAATTATATATTCAGCTGATAGCCTGACAGATATCTCAATCCGGTGAGGGGATCATGCCACGGTTGTAAAGCCTGAGAAATCTATGACAGGCATCGAGCATGTAATCCTTGAACAGACCGCCAGGATTCCAGGTATCCAGATCAACCCAGAACATCTGGTCATGTTCATCGGATAATTCAATGTTGCCCTCATCGAAAAAACCAATGAAGGCAATTCCCAGCGCTTCGCTGCCATCAGCCCACATTTTCATCGGGAAAAGGAAAGCTGGCTCATCGCTTACCCTGTATTCAATATCTTCGCCCAGTTCCTCACTGACCTCGCGGGCCAGTGAAACTGTAAATGGTTGAAATATTTCACCTTCTCCCAGACGTCCTCCGGGAAGATCGCCCAGTCCACTCTTTCGATCTCGCAATACCAGGAGGCTTTTATTGCGAATCAAAAAGAGTTTTAATGTAATCTGAAATTGAGCGGGATTCAATTTATACTGCCATCCGAATGACGCAGGAGCGGAATACCGTTCTGCACTTTTATTTCACGCCCCATATAGCTGGCAATTTCTTGCAGGCGGCCCTCCAGTACCTCTTTAACCTGGTCCTGTGAGATGTTTCCTGGGAGTGCAAATTGAAGTTCATTTAGCAGTAAATCTTCCCTTCGTGTAAAGGCACCAAGAAATTGTTGGAAAGACTCATTGTTGTATTTATTGAGATTTTCAAAGAAAATTGGAAAGGCAAGACTGGTTTCAAGAAATTGCGCTAGTTCGCTTTCATTGAAAAGCGTGATAATGCTTGCTGTAAATTCCTGGATTGGCTGATGAATCTTTACACTGCCGTCCATTTCCGGAAACGGATAGGTCCAGATTGTGTTCATTCCCCTTTCCAGTACTCGTATCCATGCCGGGGAGATTTCACTTTGTGAAATTTCAAAGAATGAGATGAGAAAGAAAAGGATCTCATTTTCATATTCAACCGGTACATTTTCTTCCCAGCTTGTCTTTAGCTCACCGTCAGTATAAAAATCTTCCAGTATACGCAAAACAGCATTGATCATTATCGGATCAAAAACTTCAGGGATGCTGAACTCCTTTTCGTCATTCAGGTTACCGTCAAAATCATTTTCTGCGAAAAAAACATAAGCAAGAACAATTATCTGTTCCTGGATTGTCTTACGTTTCTCCAGCATGTTTTCAAGAATATCAAATCGAGTTTCCTGTTCTTCCAGTGTATCAAGGTAACGCAAAGCAGTCCAGATATCTACCCATTCATTTTCTCTAAGAAAACTCTGTGCTACTTCATCGGGGAAATCTCCCTGTATGATTTCGTAGATATGAAAATCAATCTCGCTGAACTCAATATTTTTCATTAATCTGTATCCGCCTTCATCCATAAAGGCGAAAAATGGGAGACGGGCTTCGTAAATATAAAAGTCCGATATAGAATGAGTTTGTTCATCCTGCCGATATACAGTGATAGCTTCAGCAGTCTGCATCAAACCCAGATCGATTAAATCCGTTGTGGATGTCAGACTGCCCTGTATATCTGAAAAGAGTTCCCAGAACTCTTCGGTAAATTCGGCAGACGGATGTCCATTTTCAATCCAGTAATTTAGCTGGCGGTAAAAATGACCGGCCAATTGATTGGCAGCCCCATGGTCTTTTTCATCCTTGTAGGCCCTGTAGAGTTCAAGCATTACAGGATTCATAAATATCTATTTCCTTCTTTTGTCAAGTATGCTTCAATGAGGCACTTATGTATATCATAATGATTTGTTACACCGGCTACAATATGAAGACTGATAGAATTTCCACCGGAAATATTGTGTTGCCGGACAACATGATTGCTGCCGGGTAGCAGATTAATTAGCATACCAGTATATTCTATAAAAGCCAGAGCTGAACGTCGACCTTTTTCTTTAATGGTAGCATCACATTATTCATGCTCTTCACCTTTATCCCGTTAAATACTTGAATTCGTGGTCTCTCATGATATTCTGGTATTGATGAGTGAAAAATTGGATGTTTTTGGAGTCGGCAATGCTATCGTAGATACTCTGGCATTTGTCGATGATGATTTTATACGTGAAAATGACCTGAAAAAGGGCGAGATGACCCTTGTTGATGCTACAACACAGGCGAGATTGCTGCATGCTCTCCATCACCACGAGCTGGAGCTCAGCTCCGGAGGAAGTGCTGCAAATACTATGATAGGGCTGGCCCGCTCCGGCGGTACAGGTTTTTATTCAGGAAAGGTTGCCCGCGATACAAACGGGGAATTT
>JBNKQE010000368.1:0-4501 GCA_050295715.1 Leptospirales bacterium | reverse complement strand
GGAATGGAAAAGAAATCTTTCGTTCTGGAACTCCCGCAAAAGACAGTCATAATGAAATTGCAATTCAAAAAAATGACCTTATCAAAATTCATATAAATAAAGGAAAGAACCTTCTAATAACGCAATTTTCAACCCACTCCCACTTAAGCGGAGGTTACATATTAGCACCGCGAATAGGAGGACTGCACAGCATCGTCCGATACGGTTTGCACAGCACAGTTGTTGAATCATTTTTTATTGGAATTCTAATAATCTTTTTTATTTTGTTTGCCGGGCTCTTTCTGTTTTATTTCCGGGACTACTCAATTCTAATTTTTTCCCTTTTCCTTCTTATAGCTGCACTTCGCATGGGAATGACAGGTGAAATTGTACTCTACAACATTTTCGAAAATTTGCCGAAAGCCTCGTGGATGCATTTACAATTCATTTTTCAATTTGTCAATATCGCTCTCATATACAGTTATACGGCACGCATTTTTCCGGAATTCCAATCAAAATTCATGAAAAAACTGGAAGGTATCATCTGGACTGAGTTTATTCTATTATCCATATTGAGTATATCGGATCTAACAACTCACACATTTTTATTGAAATTACATCTATCCGGGATTGCAATCGTCGCAATCATTATTTCAGCGATGCT
Source organism: Leptospirales bacterium (assembly GCA_050295715.1). GTDB lineage: Bacteria > Spirochaetota > Leptospiria > Leptospirales > Leptonemataceae > JBNKQE01. The sequence goes on along the minus strand of JBNKQE010000368.1, from coordinate 3,858 downwards.
GTTTCGCTCCATTATAAATCGCAGAAAATTTTCCTGTTTAATTGGCTATGCAATACTTGTTTATATACTCCCCAGCATGATTGGCCTGACAGAAAAAACAGGATTTCTCATTGGAGGTGTTATAGCAGAACCGCTCTATCAGGCTATTGGTATAAGCGGTTTCCTTGTATCTCAATTTGTTATACTTTCGAACAGTTTCATTACCGCCAGCAGAAGAGCAATAACTCTAACAAAAAAATTAAGGATGGTCAATGCTTCACTGGAACGTTTTGTCCCCAGAAAATTCCTTAAACTTCTCGGACAGGAAGATATAACAATCATCAAGCCTGGTGATCAGAAAGCCCATCGAATCACAATACTTGTAACAGACATTAAGGGATTTACAAGTATATCAGAATCAATGAGCCCAAAAGAAAACTTCTTATTTGTAAATGAATTTCTTGAAATAATGAATCCTTTAATACATCAGAACCATGGATTCATAGATAAATTTCTCGGCGATGGAATAATGTCCATATTTCCGGGCACCCCTGACGATGCGATGCAGGCTGCAATATCAATGTATAATAACTTAGCGGAATTCAATAAATCCCTTCTTGCGTCCGGTAAGACACCCATCGAAATCGGTGCAGGTATTCACACGGGTGACATGATTCTTGGCATGGTAGGAACGAGAAACCGTATTGACGGTACTGTTATATCGGATTCTGTTAATATAGCACATAGAGTACAGGGATTGACCCGGCGTTTTAATTCACCAATTTTATGCACAATGGAAACCCTCCTTGATCTTGATGACCCAATGAAACTTCAATACAGATTGATCGGCCGGGTAAAAGTTAAGGGCAAGCGCCAGGCAGTTGGTCTTGTAGAGATTCTGGATATTCTTGAAAACGGCGATCTGTTTCTGGAATCAAAGGGTCAATTTGAAGAAGCACTCGCTATGCTGGAGTTAAAGAAATACACAGAAGCGCGACAAAAATTTCAATCTATTCTGGATCAAAATCCCGATGATCAAGCAAGTAAAATGTATTATGAGCTATGTGTTAAAAAAGAAGCCTCAAAGATCAGCCATGCGTCGGATACATACAACACAATTCAGACGATTCCAGCATAGCTATATAACATATATCAAACGATTCCCGTCTTGTAGTTACATCTCTCAAGGAATTGCATTTATATTTCTATATATTGTATAATATTTTTCTTTCCGGAGAACAAATTTATTGATTTCTTTATTCAACACTTTTCGCACATCGAAATCCAAAGTGATGTGTTGGTTTATTTGCCGGATAATGTGGTCTTCTGGATGACGATCGGGCGGCGATTGGTCCCCAGTACCAGGATCCCCCTTTTACAATTTTCTCATCGAAACCTGGACATTTATCGCTTCCATTGCAGGGTCCTTTCGGATTATTTCCCTGGCATCCCGCACCGCATTTTAAGAGCGTTGGGGCAAACCAGTCACTTACCCATTCCTGGGCATTTCCACTCATATCAAACAATCCATAGTATCCGGCTGGCTTTGATCCAACATCCCATGTATTACCTGTAAGTTTACGGCGATCCGGTGTAGAGTGAAACCCTTCCCCCGGATGTCCGTAACAGCCACGACCTGATTCGTCCTTAATGACTGCCAGTTCGCATGTCGCAGGTGTATTTCCCCATGGATAAACAGATCCTTCATTTCCCCGGGAGGCGGCTTCGAATTCAGCTTCTGTCGGGAGCCTCTTCCCATAAGCCCGACAGTAATCCCTGGCCTGAAACCAGGTGACCTTCAATTGAGGCTGATTATCCTCACGCATATGCTCATAATTCGAACGCTGATACGAACATTTTCCCGATTCGATGCAATCTTTGTATTTGCGATTCGTAACTTCATATTTATCCATAAGAAAAGTAGAAAGAACTACATTATGAACCGCAAAAGAACTCAGGTCCCAGTTTTCAGTTTTCCAATCTTTCGCATCGCTGCCCAGTATGAATTTACCGCCGGGAATGCAGGCCATATCAGCAGGCAAATGAGATGGGCAGGGCTTAAATTCATTATTTTTCACATTTGATGTTACCGGTGAACATGATACAGCAAGAACAATTAAAGTTAGAGTTATAAAAATACGACGCATATTCACTTACCTGCAGTTGATGTTTCCAGAGATGCGAATGTCTTTTGTTAAGGCAAGAATAATTCAGGCAAATACTGTCGAGGCAGAAATAAAACACTCCACGGTGCCTGGGACGACGGACGCGATTCGGAAATAAAGCTCCCAAATCGCTCACACCCTTGCACAATTCCCAGCGAAATTTTGCGGGTGGCAACGTGGCAACGCATCGTGTGTTGCAAGAGGCTGTTTTGGGACAGCCTCTAATTATTCGTGCATATGCTAAGGCAGGAGAAATACATACTGTATATATTCAATTTATCAAGTGAGTCATTTATTAATGCAATTACACTTGCATTGAGAGAAACGATGCATTACTAATTCATACCGCATCACAAAGTCCGCGCAAATATATAATACAACTCAGGATGTTCCAAACATATACAGGAGTGATATCCCTCCCTTCGTGAGTTTTCCGGATTCCCATATATATGATCCACATCCGGATTGTAATGCCAGATCTTTCATCTGCTCAGGAGAATAAGTTCTGAGTAAAGAGACAATGCCGTCCCATTGTATAAGAAATGGCAGAACAGGAATCAGATATGTAAATATATATCTACTGACTCGATAAGGTTTTATAAATGGTGCAGTCAAAAGAACCAGGAGTGGAAGAAAAAGAATCATAAATATAAACTGCAAGGGACCGGGATCATTCGCCTCTACTATTAATATTGAATTTTTTGATTCGCATGCATTCTGTAACACTTTTATTGCATCAGCGGGCCTCAAATGATGAAACAGATTAAAAAGAGTACGCATACCCTTAAGCTCAAAAGGAACGTTTGACGGATCAACAGACACTGGATAATATTTTACTTGATCTAATTTTTCTTTATTGTTCTCATAACTTTCAATCGCCGGATAAAGGTCGGTAAGTGTTATTTTCACAGGATTATTTTCCTTCATCATTCTATGAAAAATCCAGCGCATTCCCCCTCCTGATCCGGAACCAAGATCAATAATTTGATTTGATTCACTTTTACTTATCTCCTTTTGAAGGAATGGTATGAGCGGTTCGTATGCATTGCTTTTTTCAATAATAAATTCAAGATACTCAGTCATGCAGTTTCGCAAAATATTTGGAAACCATTTCTGATCCGTAAATTCAAAAATATGGAAACGTCTCATCGCCACACTCCTCACATAAATACAGTCATTAAGCAACAGAGATATTAAGAATACCAAATATACAGTTAATATATTTTTTTTGCCAAATCAGTCAAACCTCGTTCAAATGGGTTGATTGTATAATGGCAGGATGATTGTAACTTTCGCACCACCCGGTGTGTTTTTAATGTGAAGCCTTCCGTTTAAATTATCCTCGATAAGCAGTCGCGACATATACAGGCCCAATCCATGATATCCTTGATTTATTCTTGTCGTGAAATAAGGTTCGTAGATACGATGAATGATTTGATCCGAAATGCCGGTTCCGGTATCTTTGATTTCCATAACAAAGTGAGATAGAATTTTACGAATCGATACATGAATGTAATCAACATCAGTCACATCGTTATTATTCTCTCTCCTGTTTAATATAGAATCACGTGCATTATTAAACAGATTTAATAATGCCTGCCGAAATTCACTTTTATTTACATAGATTAATTCTTCGCTCGATAGTCCGGATGTAAGGGACACTTTGATTCGATTTTCATCAAAACATTCTTTTATAAGATTTATAACTCCAATC
>JBNKQE010000367.1:0-4512 GCA_050295715.1 Leptospirales bacterium | reverse complement strand
GGAAAAGTCTCAAACGCGACGCCGCCATGAATGACATCAACACCGCCTGAAACCCTCCACTCTTCTGCGCCGAGAGAAATGATACCCAGGAGAAATATTAGAATGGCCTGTTTTATTCTGGATACCATCTTTTTGAAATAGGGGAAAACCTCAGTTATCCTCCTGATTCTCCTTTTGCTTAAAAACTGCCTCTACATGATCGGCCAGCTCTTCCAGTGGACGAGCCTGTTCAAAATGTTCTGCATCATGAGGAGCAATAAAAACTCCGCCCAGCTTCGTTTCCACATTATATTCACCGAGCGCCTGATCCAGAAAGAGGTAGACAACTCTCTGCACAAGCTCATCCGGTGCGGTCTCTGCCAGAGGCAGATAGACAACCAGGCCCAGCTTATCCGGGTTTTCATCATGAATCATCAGATATTTGACTTCACCGGTTGTGACGGAATACTCGTTTCCGTTATCATCTCTCAGTTTAACATCCTGAATCTCATCAGCCCTTGGTCTGAATGCAATAACCTCCCATCGTTCCAGCGGCGGAGCGGCTTCAACCAGCGAGGTTACCTCATCAAATATATCCTTAATCCCATCAGCGCTAATAACAAATTTTCGAATACCTTTTGCGCCTGCAGGGGAAATTTCAAATGCCAGCCTTGGATGCACTTTTTCTATTTCCTGATGAATTTCCCCGAGTATTCCCTGTAAATTTTTTTCCAAATCAAAGATACCTGGTTCATTTTGCTCAAACCACTTCCAGAATGCCCCGTATTTTAAATTGTCCTGATGGTTTTCCACTGCTTCCTCCTGGCAAATTACCTGAACGCTTCCAGTACGCCCCATACCCGCCATGAAGAACAGTAAAAAAAAATAGAATTATTGAGTACTCAGATTGAATATGAGGATTTTCTTTTTGAAGAATATGCCAGAAAAGGATTTGAATATATGGAACACAACATAATCAGTTCACCCGAAGGATATCACAGTGAATTTCGGGATTACATATCTGGCTTTGAAAGCATACAGATTGCAAATGAAAGCATGTTAGAAACGGAATCTATACGATCAGTGATTGAATGAAATTTTGAGACAGAATCATTATGATTGCCAGGCGAGCAACGTCCTGAAAATTACTATAGATGAAAAAGATGTCGTTGAATCTTTTCGACCAGCTTCTCTTTTGTCACCGGTTTTATAATATAATCATCAGCCCCATATTCTATACTGCGCTTAAAATCTTCTTTTGTATTTCGCTCGGTAAGCATGATAATTCTTGTGTTATGATTCATCCCCTGGATATACGACTTCATTTTTCGCAGCGCTACGAACCCTGTTATAGCGGGGAGATCAATCTCCAGAAAGACCATCTGTGGGCGGTTTATTTCAAAACGTGATAAAGCGCTGATGGCATTTTTGGCAGTGATGACATGGAATCCCATATCGTAGAGTATCATATGGATTCCATTCAGAACCGAATCATGATGATCCACTATCAGAATTTTAATATCGCGCTTGTCATTGTACGTGAAGGTGTCCATTTCCTTTAATGAATAATCCTCTAATCCGGGTTGTTTTGTTCTCATTGTGCATCTCCAGATAATATCACACGTATAATGCGCGGTGCACACAGCATCATACGTACAATAAGTAATTATTCAAGTAGAAATTTAAATCTTATACACAGTCAGAACTTTTTTCGTTTCACGGCAACACCTCGCCACCCGAAATGTTTGTATCCAGAATATTTTCATCAGGAGAAATCAAATCATCCATATAAACACTTCTGACACTAACTATCTCCCCGGAGTTCAAACGAATTAAATAATTTCCTCTACTGTCTTTTCCGATAATTGCAAGCCTTATAGTTACAGGCTCAGTCAACGTCTTTCGATAAGTGACTTCCAGAGTAATATTCAGGTTTTGCGATGGCTTTTCAGATCCTTTGACGTAATTTTCAGCAGTTAAATTTGAAATTTCCTCCAGTATTCCTCTGGAAACGGAAGGTTTGATCGGCCCGCTGACAGGTTCAATCAATTGTAACTCATCCCCGATCCTGTTTATGATTACATTTTTTCTCTTTTTGAGTCTTGTTTGTATCTGTGTGATTTTTTCAACGGTAAGATCTTCCGGAACAACTCTTCTGCTTCTAAAAAAGTCCGTATCATAAAATCCGCCAAGGTGGTTCAGGTTCTCTCGAACCAGGTAAACCATATCATCACCCTTTCGCAGCAAAGATGAGTTTCCCTCTCTTCCCGTAGTTGTTCCTACAAATAATGTTACAGCATCACCTGAAGTTGATACTATTTCAATACGATTACAATCACATAGATCATCAGATTTAAGAGTCATTCCATATTTTTCACGATTCTTTTCGCTGGCATCCACACCATAGTAGGTTCTGGAATTTTCGAGTGCCTCTATGAACGATTGGAGTCTGACTTTATCTGCCGGATATTTTTGAGCCGCCCCGTCCTTATCCAGTGTAACCGACCATCCATAATTTTTCCACTCCTCCTGTTCTACATCTTTCGTCCCCTTTTCTGAGGTCTGTTTCTCACTCCTTGTTAACTGTATGACTGTACCGTCATCAGCCCTGTACAAAGAGATAGATTTCATATCCAGGGGTTTGACACCGGTAATCGACGGAGAGGATGCGTAATCACGTTTGCTCCATCCGAAAGGATCGTATTGGAATACAACTACAACTAAAAGTAAAAGATTCAACGATATAAAAATGATTCCTGTATGCTCTCTTATCATCTCTCTCATGCTGCACCTTCCGTTTTATTCTCTTGTTCGGTTCCGCGTCTGGCATTTCTGTGCCAGAGTCTGTATGTTCCGTAGGAGACCAGAATGAAGGGAAAGAAAAGAACAAAGAACCATGTAAAGAATGTTTCAAACCCCGGGTCTGTTTGTCCGAGAACATGCAGAGTTCTTACACGAGAACGTACCTCTGTAAGATCCGTATCTCCCGACATCTCTTCGAGAAGATTCAAAATGAATGCCTGGTTGATGGCGAAGATCTGTTGGTTCGATTGACTGCGAAAGAAGATATCGGAAACAACATAGGGCGACGCAATCACAGCAAGAGCTCCCTCTTTTTCCGGTGCACTTTCAGCCTGCGTAATTCCCCCCGTCTTCGAAAGATCTCCCCGAACAAGAACAGCAAGAGGGACATTGCGGCCGGTCCTCTCCTCACCGGGGGCAAGTCCCGTGTTCTGGAGACTCTTCAAATCAAGTGATACATAATCACGACTCACCGCCTGCGGCGTGGACTGCAGCAGAACATCATATCTGGCATGCGGAAGTCTTGCCTCTTTTATATCAAGTCCTTCAAACCAGGGCATAACAAACTGCGACATATCACGATGAGCCACCAGTCCGGATAACAATGTATCGTCTTCTCTTGCATATATAGCCCAGGTCGGATTCGGAATGGGAACCAGATACTGCCCCTGAATATCCATCGCGGGAACAGCTATTGTTGGTTCCAGTAACATATGGCCATTGAGGCTTACTCCGTATTTTCCGAGCCAGTGATTGATTGCATTCAGACGATTTTCATTTCTTGATGCGAAACCTCCGCTCTGACCTCCGGACATCATCCCTGCATAAGCGGGAGCTGGATCCTGCAGTCGCAGATCGAGAGATCCGATCAGCATTAGAAGTTTCCCTCCCCGTGATAGAAAGTGATCGAGGACTTCCCCTTCAGTCTCAGAGACACTCGGAGTTCCTGTGACGATCAGCGTTTTTATGTTACGGGGAATTTCACTGGATATATCAACATTATGTATCTGCCCTTCTTCTTTTTCAAGAAGCGTGAAGAAGGCATACTGATTATCCTGACTTTGATCCTGGTAGGATCTCCAGGGACGGGAATCAAAAAGCTCATTGCCCCGTGCAAATCCCGTACTGCTGTATGGGCTCGACCGCAACATACTCTTCAGTTCACGTAGAAAACGGTATTCAAAATCACTTACGATACCCCCTTCGTGAACAAGCGGAATTACAGTGCTTTTGTCACCCATTTTCACAAAGACCCCGAAATAGGCCAGTTTCTGGCTGACACTTGATATACTTGACTCTTCCACGGGAATTCCCCGGATACCTTTTTCTTCCGCTTCACGGATTTTTTCAGGAGTATCGGGATTCACAATGCGAAGCATAATTTTTCCATCGCCTTCTCTTTCCAGTGACCGCAGCACAGACATCACAGGTTCAAGCAATGTAACTATTTCACCGGGAAGATCGGTTGAGATATACGCTTCCAGCAAAACCTTATCCTCCACTCGTGCAAGAACACGCTCCGTACTGCCCGAAAGTGAATTGATTCCATCGTCGGACAGATCTATTGAGAGTCTGCTTCCCGATGCAACAAGATTCAGCAAAACGAATAATAGAATCCCATTGACCGTTAAAAATAGAGGATTGTGCTGTATTTTTCTTAAAATTTCCATATTAACGTTCCTTTCGCAACACAAGAATATTCGCGCCAATCATGAGTGCTGTAAATGACAC
>JBNKQE010000366.1:0-4594 GCA_050295715.1 Leptospirales bacterium | reverse complement strand
GTGCGAACCAGAAAGTGAGCGGCCTTGCGATATTTTCCCTCCATGGGTAATGGACGGGGTCTTCTTCCCAGAGCGAGATCCACCATCACTGAGAGATGAGAGAATCCATGCACCTTTTCAAACATGTCGATATGTCCCAATGAAATGCGCGGATTGATTTCAAGCATCATGATCCTGTCTTCGGACTGGTTGTAGAACATTTCCATATTAAAGGGAAAATTCTTCAATCCTATACGTTTCATTATCTTTATAGCCAGATGCTTCATTCGCTCCTGGACACGTTCCGGGAGTATTGATGGATATTCATAACGCGAAAGGGAGACCGTGTTGATTTTTCTGAAAGAGTCGACTATTCCGTAAATCTGAACATCGTCTCCATAGCAATAACCTTCAAGAGTACATTGAGCTCCGTACATTCCGGATTCAGCCAGACACATAATGGATGGATCAAGTATCTCATCAGGGGCACTGGAACGCTGGACAAGCTTAAGAAAAGGCTCAACCATATAGTTAATATGTTCACGAACAACCTGGATGACCTCATTGAATTGCTGGACATCGTTTATATAATAGGATAAAAAGCCCCTGTAGGACTTGATCGGTTTGATCCAGAAAGGTGGAATCAAATCGAACTGTTCATAGATATCTTCCTGGAATGGATCGAAAGCCCAGAAGTGCGGCGTAGTTTCCGGTGCCACCTTTTGCTGTTCCATGCGCGACCAATGCTTGTGCTCACATTTAAGGAGACTTTCAAAGCTGGTTGTAGGAGTCCCGAATCGCTCCGAAAGCACCGGGACCAGCAGTGAACCCGGGAAGTCAAAAAAACTGGCTATGCCATCGACACTGCATCCTGCCGCCTCAATATTTCGGACCGCTTTTTTGATCAATTCATCCAGGTCGTATATTTCGACCTCCTTGATCTCTTTTCTGGAGAGGGCTGTGTGAAAATAACACTCCTTTGCCTGTGGAATACGTGATAGTTTCTCAATATGGAAATCATCCATTCCTACAAAGAAAACATTTTTTTTTTCGGGCATCCAGGTATTCTCCTTCAAATGGGATGTGACTACATATATTTCCGATCAATTAGCTCATTCCATGTCTTGCTGAAAATTCTTGCCTCGCTTTCATAAGCATCAAGAGTTGCCGATATGCGAAAATGTGTTCGCGTAGAGGTCAATACTGTTCGAGTGCGAGTGATGACTTTCCAGTTGTCCCTTTCGAAATGCGCTTCGCCTTCGACATCGGAGCGAACGGTATCAAATTTGTTCTGATGATAACTGTATCGCTCGAAAAGAGTTCTTCCCGTCGATAGATCTATATCTTCAAGATACAGAAATGGATCGTTATTAACAACTTCCAGCGCCACCACGTTACTGTTAAGATTGTGCACAAGTTTCCATTCTTTTTTTGCAGGTACAAGCAAACGGAACGGAGGGGTTATTCCGAATCTTGGACCTTCCAGATATCGAAGCTCCCTGTCAATTTCCTGCGGTTGCCTCACAGGCAGTGTGAGCCGAGAGTTTTTTAATTTGATTGTAAGTCTCGCATCCTCGGGAGGGGGCCAGGCCAGAGGCCAGTAGACACTGGATACACTGAGACGTATTCGATTGCCCCGTGGAAAACGCTGCGCAACATAGTTCATGGACACTTTGATAGTATAAAACTTTCCGGGCTCTATACGATCGGGAAATTCATGGCTCTCCCTGTGACTCAGGTTCAAAACTCCGTAAGTAACCCTTGTGGATGCATCCTGGGGACTTACATCGGAGAGTCTTACTGCAACCATCGCCTGGGGTTTGTTTGCAGAAAGTTCGAACTCGACCTCCGGTGCTCCCAAAATATATACATCCTCTTCCAGCGGCGCAGTTTCGAAGGTCAGCGATCCCCCATCCGCCTCTCTTTGATCCCATGGGAGATCAGTATCGGATGCATAGGATGCCCACTTCCCTCCATAGAGGCCCACGCTCAGTGGACTCTGTATGGTTTGTATTCTATCATCGTGATCGTAATACTTCTGCTCACTCAGCTCCATGGGAGCAAGGGAGTACTCCTTCTTTTTTATATTGGGAGAGGGCCATTGCGTTTCAGCTACCCAGCGGCCCGGTTTTTGCGGAAGCATCGGCGTAGAACTGTCCTGCATCCAGACTCTCAATGATGGTTCCTCGTCAATGCCATTGGGAACATCCTTTAACCATCTATCATACCACCTCAAACATTCGCCGAGAAAATCAATAGCCGGTTCTATGCTTTGCAGGTGCGGATATATATGCTCCCACGGACCAACAAGTCCCCGCACGGGAACGTTGAGGTGCTCTATAAGCCGCAGTACGGTATTGGAATACCCGTCTGCCCAGCCGCTGACCGCAAAAATCGGAGCTTTAATAGAGTCGTAATTTTCACAAACAGATGCGTGTTTCCAGAATTCGTCACGACTCTGATGCTCAAGCCAGTTTTTAAGCCACAGTCCGCTGCCCTCCAGACGATCCAGCCACATATCGCGCCACCTGTCTCCCACTACAAGCGGGTCGGGCGGGCATGAATTAAGCAAAAACATTGTCGATGCCCATGATACATTGTCCGTTAAATGGCATCCTCCCATGTAGTGAACGTCATCGGTATACCGATCATCCGATGAACACACGCTTACAACAGCCTTTAATTCCGGTGGAGCTAGTGCGGCTATCTGAAGACCGTTGAAACCGCCCCATGATAACCCCAGCATTCCTACGCCTCCACTGCACCAGGGCTGCGAGGCAATCCACTTGATCACTTCCACTCCGTCATTCAATTCCTGCTGGAGATATTCGTCGGTCAGTATACCTTCCGAATCCCCGCTGCCGCGAAGATCAACGCGAATTCCTGCGTAGCCATGCTCTGCAAAATATGTATAGGTTTGTGAATCACGTAAAGACTTATGATCACGTTTCCGATAGGGGATATACTCGAGAATGGCCGGAACAGGAGAGGTCCGCGCATCTCCCGGAATCCATATCTTTGCAGCAAGACAGCATCCGTCAGACATCTGTATCCATTCGTTCTCGATGATTTCCAATATCCGGTCCCTCCCTGAAGCAAGCGCAGGATGTTCGTTTTTAAACGATTGCCAGCCGAAATTACAGAATTTATAAACGACTTATTAAATAGACGATGAATTCCGCTTAAATTTAGCAGATCGCAATGGTAATTATTGTAAGTTCAAAAGTGGATGTTATATTAATTTCAATTTGCTTACAGATATGTCACATGACTTACAGTACATTCATCCAACATTCTTACGGGAAATTAATGAAACTCTTCCGGAAGAAACAGCAGTTTCCGCGGATATCTCCTGCGTATCGAAATACTGTATCATACAACTAATTGTGATACCTATCGCGTAATCATCAACAGTAAGATGAACGGAAATTGTAGAATCTTCAGCCGAAAGCATTATCTCATTTCTGATAGGAGTTCAATATGGAAGTCGAAGCGTGCAGAATTCGCGCGACACCTGGCGAACAAACTTCTTTTTCAACTCACTCAACTCTCGCATTCTCATTAATAATTCCTGAATCTCAATCTTTGCCCTTTTTTGATCGGTTACATCCTGACTGATTACCATTCCAAAATGGTCTTCAGTTTCAAAATTTACAGGCTCAGCCTGAAATAAATAATATCGCCCTTCATATAGTAATTCAAGAATATCACGCTCCCCTGCCAGTGTTCTTTCAAATAAAGGCTTTAATTTCGCCTGTATGATTTCAGAGAAAATATCTTCAAAGCGCCTCTTTGTAGAATCCACGGGCAAATACTGCTCACTGAATACGAACTCTCTACCCACTACATGAAATTGCAGCATCGCATTAAAAAGAAAAACAATACCGTTAGGGAAATTATCAACCAGCAATTTATATCTTTTTTCACTGGCCATTAATTTGCGGGTTCTTTTCTCCACAATAAGTTCCAGTTCTTGATACATATCATATCTTTTTAATGAATACTGAATGGCTCTATCCAGAATAATTGATGATAGTAGATCTTTATGTATATAATCCTGAGCGCCCTCCTCGATTGCCTGAAGAGAAATACCAGGATCATCATATCCGGTCAGGGAATACGGAGATCCGGATCCAATTCTTTAACCAATTCCAGAATAGAAAGCTGGTTTTTCTCTCTGCGAAGTTTAATCGTCAAAAACAAATAAACGGAACCGCTCAGTATCCATGATTTGCAACCTCCCCGGCCTGAAGTATGTCTCTCTGCTTACGGTCGCGCTGCAGAGTGGAGAGGAGCGATTCCAGTACAGGTCTCATTGTACCAATCCTTTTTGCCATTATAAGCGTATCCCACAGCGGTTCGAATTTTTTCCAGCCAGCGCTATAAGCGAACTGCTTGATGGCATGTGTCGGATTTTCAAAATGGTAACTGCTGGAACGAACGATATTGGACCACCTGTAAAAGTTTTCGTAAGCCCAATCGTATCCCCGCTTGATTTCTGCAGGACTCAGTAAACGCGGTTCATACACAACCTCACGTGTCGTATACAGATTCCAGTTTCGAGTTTTTATCCGACCGGCTTGCTCCATCTGATTATAGAGCCCGGTTCCCGGAT
>JBNKQE010000365.1:0-4616 GCA_050295715.1 Leptospirales bacterium | reverse complement strand
ATGATACTGAAGAGGAGGCGTCTTCATCGGAATAACGCCTGCTCTCCAGCTATAGATCCTGCTCACGCCTGTCAGTACATTGACTCAATCAAATCGGAGTATTTCTCTGCAACAATGTCCCTTTTTACTTTATAAGTATTGGTCATTTCATCGCCCACTTCAAAAGATTTCGATAGTAACCTTACATCTATGATTCGTTCAAAAGACTTGAATCCTGACTCCTGATTGACTTTCTTTTTTATATCATCTCGAACCATCTGCAATGCATTCTCACTTTTGAGAATCTCATCAAGAGTTGTCCCGTATTCAGATAGTGCTTCTATCGAAGGAACAACCAGAGCTGTTAGATATTTCTTATCCTGCCCGGTAACCATTACCTGATCAATAAAGTCCGATTCCAGTATTTTCGTTTCAATCGGCGTCGGTTCAACATTCTCTCCTCCGGTCAGGACTATCGTCTCCTTGGAACGGCCAACTATCTTGAGGCAATTGTTAAATGTGATAACTCCAAGATCTCCGGTATTGAACCATCCGTCCTTCATGACCTTGTCCGTTGCTTCAGAATTCTTATAGTAACCACGCATTACCTGAGATCCACGCACATGAATTTCACCTTTCGCACCCTTCTTCGATGGGTAAATAATCTCACCGGACTGAATATCTACAAGTCTGACCTCTGTTTCCGGCCAGATCGGCCCCACAGTTCCAATTACCAGTTGGTCTGGCAATCGAACGGCAAGAACAGGAGATGTTTCCGTCAACCCATAACCCTCCAATACTTTCAGGCCAATATTGTTAAAAAAACGATCTATATGCGGCGGAAGAGCCCCTCCACCGGATATTGTAAATCTTATCTTGCCGCCTGTTGCAGCTCGAATTTTTGAAAGTACGACTGCATCCAGCAAGAAATTTGGAAGATAAAGTAATACAAAAGCTATTAATGAAAGAATGATTTGAACAGGAGTAAACAGCGGATTTATTGGTTTCAACCGGATTTCCCGAAATGTCAAAATTCTTCGTGCAAGATTAAATTTTCCAGACACGTTATACGCAATCTCAAAGAGCTTCTTGTTAAGCCCTGGTCCAGATTCAACTTTTTTAATGATTCCCTGATATACCATTTCCCAGAGACGGGGAGCTGAGGCCATAATTGTAGGCTTCACTGTCATCATATCATCCTTAATATTTCGAGGATTTGTATAATAAGTACAGACACCGTTACCTATGCATGCCATCTCAATCATTCGCTCAAATATATGCCAGATAGTTAGAATGGATAGAGCTCTATCATTGGGAAATAATCGAACAGGAAGTAGCCTTACCTGCGAAATTATATGCCTTTGTTCCAGCATCACTCCTTTCGGTACACCGGTTGTGCCCGATGTATAAATAAGAGTAAATAAATCTTCAGGCTTAACAGATTCAAGGCTTTCGACAGCTCGATTGTCTCCTTTTTTTCTCAGAGCATTTCCCTCTTCAATCAGGTCATACAGGTGTATCACACCTCGCGGAGCTTTTTGTGAGGGATCCATGAGTATTTTATGCTTTATATTTTTAAGATACTTCTTATTTTTTTTGATTTTCTCCAGTGTTTGCTCATTCTCCACAAAAACGGCAACAGAATCAGAATGAGGTAAAATGTACTGGATATCACCATCCGTTACATCCGTTCCCCGGGGAACATTCGCACAACCTGCTATCTGAATTCCGTAATCAGAGAAAATCCATTCAAGACGATTTTCCGATAAAACAGCAATTTTGGATCCAGGCTTGATTCCCAGTTTCAGTAGAGCAGTTGCCAGATCCAGGCCTTTCTCATACAATTCAGAATAGGATATTGTTTCAAATACTCCTTTTGATCTTTTTGTTCCAAAAGCTGGCTGATTTCCGAACTTTTGGGCTACTTCCCGGTACATCCCAGGAATAGTATTTGCAGTTATGGTGGCCAATGTGATACCCCTAATTTGATCTGACGTAAAAACCATGGAAGTTTTGCACCAGGAGAATTATAATGTCAACATTTTATGAACGATTTCAGACTCGAAGTGCGGAGTTACAATCACTGCTGTGCGTGGGACTTGATCCGGATGAAGATAAACTCCCTGAGGGTCTGGATGGAATTAACGGTATGGCAAAATTCTTATCGGACATAATTGAGGGAACTGCACCCTATGCAGTTGCCTACAAACCCAATCTGGCATTTTATGAGGTTCATGGTCGGAAAGGCTGGCAATTATTTGAAAAAACAATAGAAATTATTCGCACCAAAGCCCCTGGCGCGCTTATTATTGCGGATGCCAAACGCGGTGACATTGGCAACACTGCTCATTTCTATGCGAAAACTTTTTTTGAAACATATGATTGCGACGCTCTTACAGTAAATCCATATATGGGTCTGGATACAATTGAACCATATATGGCTTATTCTCAAAAAGGTGTTATTATCCTCGGACTTACATCCAATCCAGGTGCAAGAATGTTTCAGATAAAAACAACTCCACCACTTTATGAGCTTGTAGCCCGAACTGCTTTTGAGCTGAACTCACACTTCAAAAACATCTGGTTGGTTGTTGGAGCAACCAATGACCTGGAAAATATTATCAAAATTCGAGAAATGGCACCGGACGTTCCTTTTCTGGTACCCGGGATTGGAGCACAGGGGGGGGACCTGAATGCAATTCTCAGTGTTTCTGGTATCAATCAACTTATTAACGCTTCACGATCTATAATGTATTCCGCTCAGGAGAAAAATCAAGTAAAAGAGATGTCCGGGCAGCAGGCTGGTATGGTTGTGGAGATGATTCGAAGCGGCCTCGATTCCCTATCTTAGAATTCGGAAGAATCTAACGGACATTACAATTCAAACCCTTCTTTTTATCTGATTCTAAGGAGCAATAATAGTTTTTTGTTTACTGTTTGAATGAATTTGAATATCTGGAAGTGATACGTATCGCAAATTCTCGCGATATCCCGGACCCATCCGGAAAGGAGTTATGGGTATGTATTTATATACCAGACTTTTCAAATCTTCTGTGGGTAGAAAAATTCTGATGGCAGTTACCGGCATTCTGATCATCGGATTTCTACTTGGCCATCTTCTGGGCAATTTACAGATGTTTGCAGGACAGGAAGCTATAAACGCCTATGCTGCCTTTCTCCAGAAGAACACGTTAGTTATCTGGGTAGTTCGATTTGGAATGTTTATAATTTTCCTGACTCATGTAAGTCTGGCCATTCAATTGAAACGGGAAAATACTATTGCTCGCCCTGTTGCATATGCGAAAAAGGCAACTGTTCAAGCAACGATAGCATCCAGAACAATGATTTTAAGCGGGCTTGTTATTCTGGCATTTGTTATTTACCACTTGCTACATTTTACAATGGGAATCGCACACTCTGATTTTTATTATTTTCAGGATGCTTCCGGAAGACATGATGTTTACTCGATGGTTGTAAATAGTTTTCGTATTCCATTAATCTCAATTTCTTATCTGATAGCTGTAGGTCTTATGGCTCTTCATCTGCGTCAGGCAATACCAGGTTTTTTTCAATCACTTGGATGGAATTCCAGTTCATCACGTAAGATTACAAATCGAGCGGGAGTCATTATTTCTCTTCTGCTATTTATCGGTTATGCAAGTATTCCCCTGGGAGTACTGTTGCGGATCATTATTCTGCCAGGCGAGGTATAAACAATGAAACTGGATCCTAAAGTCCCGACCGGACATATTCGCGACAAATGGGATAAACATAAGTTTGAAGTAAAACTTGTTAATCCTGCCAACAAGAGAAAATATGAAATCATCGTAGTGGGAACAGGCCTCGCCGGTGCTTCCGCCGCCGCAAGTCTTGCAGAACTCGGTTATAACGTTAAAGCATTCTTTTTCCAGGACAGTCCGCGAAGAGCCCACTCTATTGCAGCGCAGGGCGGAATCAATGCCGCAAAAAATTATCAAAACGATGGCGATAGTGTTTTTCGCCTTTTTTATGATACGATCAAAGGCGGCGATTACAGGGCCAGGGAAGCCAATGTTTACAGACTGGCTCAGGTAAGTGTGAATATTATTGATCAATGTGTGGCACAGGGTGTTCCTTTTGCCCGTGACTATGGTGGATTTCTGGACAACCGATCATTCGGTGGTGCGCAGTTATCGCGTACTTTTTATGCACGGGGTCAAACGGGTCAACAGTTGCTTCTGGGAGCCTACCAGGCAATGCTTCGACAGGTTGCGGCAGGACGAGTCACTCTCTTTCCGAGAACTGAAATGCTCGAACTTGTCATGGAAAATGGTCATGCGCGTGGCATTATTGTAAGAAATTTGATCACCGGAGAAATAACAAGTTATTCAGGTAATGCTGTTGTGCTTGCAACCGGTGGATATGGAAATACATACTATCTATCAACTAATGCGAAAGGCAGTAATGGAACCGGTGCTATTCGTGCCTACAAAAAAGGTGCGCTAATGGCCAATCCATCGTTTACGCAAATTCATCCTACATGCATTCCCGTTAGCGGAGATTACCAGTCCAAGCTGACTTTGATGTCAGAATCACTTCGTAATGACGGTCGTGTCTGGGTTCCCAGTGGTCAAAGCGACAGACGCCCGGCTTTACAA
>JBNKQE010000364.1:0-4625 GCA_050295715.1 Leptospirales bacterium | reverse complement strand
TGTACCACACTGGAATCCATCAGTCTAACAACATATCAATATATATTGATATGCACATTATAAAACCACATATTGCTGTCAAGGTGAATTCCCCTGCCAGGCCCCAATCAGCTCTATCCACCGATATTGCTGAAAATCATAATTTATTAAACTGTCCGGATGCCTCGAATTGCCCGGAAAGAGCAGGACTCAAATCTTCTCCAGCCGCCATGGATCTTACATTATAATAGAAAAAAGTATGAATTATTGGCAAGTATACGGGCTGTTTATAATTCTGCCCTGTATGAAAAGGATACACATCCAGCCAGAGTTGCGACATTTATTACTTTCATTTTTTGCAATCATTGCTGCCCCGTCAATTTTGTTTGCCGCACCAGAACAAAAGTGGCTCATTGAAGGGAGCTATACGCAGCAAGACTCTATTGGCGGTGAGCTCAGCACGATATATAAAGAGAGGGCCCGTGAACCGGAACTGGGAAGCATAACCTTTCACTACGGAACAAGAGAACAGCAGGCTCTCAATCTTGCTGCGAACCTGTCTGTCAAAACCCAGCAAATAAAAGGTGAAGCTTTCCAGATTTCATTTTTACGAAACTCTACTGAAAGCCTGCGATTTGGGGGAGGTCTATTTTTTCAGAAAACTCACGTTTCCGGTACAAGGCCCGGCCTGGGAAGCCTGATGAACAGCCCCCTCTTTGTGCATATAAGTCCGCATCTGAGCGATCCCAATTTAAAAAACACAATAATTAATCTGGAACTGCTGGATCCATTCCTCACCAAAAACAGCACAGCGTTCGCCGGAACAGGGCTGGAAGGGATTGTGGATATGGAATTCATGCAATTTGATACTGCCAGGTTTTACGTGCGCGGGCAGCTGGGAGCAGGAAAAGACACACTATCCACCTTTAATTTTTTTAGAGGACGACTTGCAGCAGGGATCCGCCTTACACCCGGTAAAACTTTTATAGCCTTTATTGAGTACGGTCACGAAGGTATCATGCTTGTATCGGGGAAATCAAATGATTACGGCGGAGGAAATTTTACGAATCCAGGGATGGATGGACCATCCATCCGTATGGGAGCAGGTATCACATTTTAAGCAGGCGTAAGTTATTTACAGTCGAACGACGAGAATTGTTGTATCGTCGGAGGGTTCACGCCCCTTCCCAAAATCACGAATTCTCTCAAGAACTCCTTCTATAATTTCTTCAGGCTCCTGATCTCCAAGTTCCTTGATTGCCTCAAACAACCGTTCTTCACCGAAAAAGTCCAGGTCCCGAACACCTTCCGCTTCGGTTACCCCATCCGTATACAGTACAATCAGATCATCCGGATCATAGCTGACTACATTTTCAATATACTCGGTTCCGCTGAATGCACCAAGAGGAGTGCCTTTCGCACTCATTTCAACAATTTCTTTTTCCCGTGCCCTATATAATATCTGCCGATTGTGCCCTGCCGATGCAATTCGCAATCGCCTGAACTCCCGTTCCACCTGAACAATCATCATTGTCACAAAAAGAGGGATTCTGGAATTTGAGTAAATCTCCTCGTTGGCAGCACGAAGCGATGACACAGGATCCAGATATCTCGGTATCAAACCGGCCAGAAGTGTTTTTGAATACTCCATAAATAGAGCAGCAGGTACACCCTTCCCGGCCACATCGGCAATAAGAAAAGAGATGCGGTCTTCATTGTGATAAATTAAATCATAGAAATCCCCGCCCACTTCGCGGCAGGATTCATAACGGCTTCCAATTTGAAGCCCCGAAAGTCTGGAAGGGATACTGGGAAGCGAGTTTCTTTGTATCTCGGCTGCCGTTTGAATATCCTTGCGATAAACTGCAAGCTCTGCTTCTCTCTTTCTTGCCTGAAAACGAAAGAGTGATTCAGCAAGCTGCGATGCAACCGTAGTCAATACTTTCAATTCAAACTGATCGAAGGGCGCAGCAGATTTCTTGTCGGCAACACTGATTACACCGACCACCCGTCCATCTTTACGGATTGGAACGGAAATAAATGAACGAGTAGCATATCTGTCAGCAAATTCAGGAACATACTCAAGATCCTGAAGGTAATCGCTGACAAGCAGAGGAATACCCTCACGATAGACCTTGCCGAGTATACCTTCATGATTTCTTATATTGATCTTCTCTTCTTCGCTTATTGAAAAACCAAGAGTGTGAATAATCGGAGTTTGAAACTCATGATCATCCTCAATAACAACAGAAAGGCGATTTACTTTCAGTACATTATGAACTGTATTTAAAACATCACTCAGGATTTCTTCTATTGAGTCATTTCTCTGCATCGCTTGAGAGATTTCATAAAGACAATTCAACTCATCCACCCTGATATTCAGATCATTAATCAAGCGTCGATTCTGAATGGCAAGAGCAGCCATATTTGCCAGATAGGAGAGCAGGCGAATATCTTTTCCTGAAAATTTGCGGCCATCAACAGTATTAACAGTTTCAAGAACGCCAATCAATGTTTCACGAGCAATCATTGGAACGGCCAGAATATTTCTTGTATTAAAATTTATCTGCTCATCGATGTCCTTAAAAAGCCGGGCATCTTTACTTGCATCGTTTACTATTACAGCATGACGGTTTAATGCACACTCTCCAGCAATACCCTCACCGGCCGGAATTCTCTTCTCCCGGAGCGAGACATTTGATTCACCGCTTATAACATTGAATACAAGTTCTCCTGTTGGCTCATCATGCAATAGCAGAGAAGCACCTTCCGTATCAAGAAGGTCACGCGCTGTATCCATAATAATGGAAAGCAGACTTGTTATCTCTTCTTCGGAGTTTATTCGTGTTGTTATCTCGTTGATCTGTCCGAGGGTAATGCTGCGACTTTCACTCATCGACTACAAGTATTCCTTTCGTATGCTCTGCAAAATTTCCATTGCTGCACGACTCTGATTTAATGTATAAAAGTGAATCCCTGGAGCACCTGAATCCAGTAATTCTTTTACCTGATGAATTGAGTAACGGAGACTTGCCTCTGTAAGTTTATCGGGGTCATTCTCATATTTTTGTAATTCATCAATCAAAGACTGTGGTATTTGGGTACCGGCCATGCTTGTGAATTTTTCAATCTGCTTGAAGTTTGTAATTGGCATAAGACCCGGAACTATCGGCACATTTATTCCTGTGTTACGACAGCGTTCCACAAAATCAAAATAAACCTTATTGTCAAAAAATAACTGGGTAACAAGAAAGTCAGTGCCAGCATCAACTTTCTCTTTCAAATGCTTCATATCTTCTTCAGCATTTTTCGCCTCTGTATGCACTTCAGGGTAAGCAGCTCCCCCGATGCTAAAATCCAGGCCAGTATCATTTATAAATCGTATCAGATCGGAAGCATATGCAAATCCATCCTCAGGAGGAATAAATTCAGTTTCTCCCTTTGGAGGATCACCCCGGAGGGCCATAATATTGTGGATTCCACGCCTGTAAAAAGTTTCAAGACTCTTGCGAATCTCATCCCGGGATGACCCCACACATGTAAAATGTGCCATTGAAACAATTCCATATTCATCCTGAATATGGGTTACCCATTCAAGCGTCTTTTCACGCGTTGATCCACCTGCTCCATAAGTCACAGAGATAAAATCAGGATTCAGGACCTTTAACTCATTAATAGTCCGAAAGAGTCTTTTTTCTCCTTCATCACTTTTCGGTGGGAAAAACTCAAAAGAAAAAAGCGGTTGTTTTCTCGAACTATCGTTAAGAATATCCGATATTTTTTTCATGATTCAAGAAAAACAACGGGGAACGGTGCTTGCAAGGATTAAAGTCTATTTATGGAGTAGCTTATGAAAATCCTGAACGCATTGAATAGCACCTTACACAAATTCACAGGAATGATTAAAAAGGGTTTTCTTCTATTATATGGTGTTACAAATGTAATTGAGTTAATTATTGGTCTGTCAACCTACAATCTCCTCTCTGCAATCATTGCCTTTGGCGGGTCCATTCTTACAATACTTCCGGCTCTTATTGACTTCAAGCTGAGTACAGTACACACACTCCAGCATATTGAAACCTGGTTTTTAATCTTTATTCTGCTGGAAATGGGATTTAGAAGCCTCGCCTGGAAGAAGAGCTACATTAAATCACTCTATTTCTTGATAGATATTCTATCCATTCTGCCGCTGTTCATCCAGGCAGGTATGGATATGGCCCTGGATGCGGGCGTAATAGAAATGGATACATTCAGACTGATTATTGATTTTCCTGGAATTACAATCATTCGCTCCATGAGAATTCTGCGCCTGTTCTACTTTTTCAGATTTTTTTACAGGCAAAGTCAACTGGGGATGCATGGAGATCCCATACAGTCCTTTGTTAAAATTAGACTGATGACAGGAATCTCCACACTGTTATTTCTGCTGATTGCTCTGATTGGTAATATTATTGTGATATTGCATTTCAATGTAATATCACTGGAGAAATCAAACAGGGAACAATTAATAAGAAACCACCTATCTTCCTATGGAGCGGCAGCAACAAACGAAGCATTCAGGGAGTGGGTAATTAAAATTGAAAAACAAAGTCCTGATGAAAATTTTCTTATAACCAATGTTGACCCTGAGTATGTAAAATCATACT
>JBNKQE010000363.1:0-4650 GCA_050295715.1 Leptospirales bacterium | reverse complement strand
CTGGAAAGCATTCGAAAAAGAGGAGTGCTGTTTACTCTAAAACTCATTTTCTGGGAACTTGCTTTCGATCATCTATACGGTGTAGATACTTTTTCGATTGCAGAGCTAGATGACCTGGGTATCGATTCGCACAACGTCAAACATGGCCGTCGTTATCAGGCATCCAACTACTATCTACTTATTCATGCTCTGGAAAAACTGAAGGATATCAGGGGAGATTTAAAAAACAGCAGCCTCATCGATATAGGATCAGGAAAAGGCCGGGTTCTACTCATGGCAGCTCTACGGGGAGTAGAACAGTGCACCGGTCTTGAGATTTCAGACAAACTCAATACTGTAGCAAAAAAGAATATCGAAATACTGAGCAAAAAAAAGGGTATTGTACCCGAGCAGTTTGATTTGATCACAGGAAATGCTGCCGACTACTCCTTGCCGGAATATATAGATATCATATACCTGGCAAACCCATTTGACGAGACAATTTTAAGCAAAGTAATAGATAAAATACTTGAATCATCCAGAAGAAGACAAAGAGATATATATATTGTCTACATGACTCCGCTCCATGCGGAGCTTTTCGTTGAACCGCAATTTCAAAAAGTATTTCGTTTCAACCAGGATTATTCGATATTTAAGTTAAATTATGGAAATTAAGCGGCTACATAGACGGTTTTATGCAGGATTAACAGGCATCCTGGTTACTATTTTCATCTTACTATTTTTTTCTTTTTTCACCAGGCGAAACATTCGATTTTCCGCATCCGTTACGGGAAACAAGGTTGAAAACGGTTTTTTTTTATATCAGTCCAGCCTGAAAGAAAAAGATACCGGAAGAATCTCTTTTCTCATGAACGAAGAGAACAGGGAGTTCCAGTATACATTACCATTAAGAAAGAGTCAATATATCGCCTTTCAGTTCTATGGAAAGTCTCCAGGATATCAAATCCATATAGAAGAAATTAAAGATCAAATTTCATTTATTGATATTTTTAATTTAAATAATACTGACAATTCTTATATCCCGGTCGGCGATTGCCATAACTGTAAATTATCCTTTGAATTAGATAAGACTTATATAACTCCTGAGTTGAACGGGAACTATCCTGTATTAATTCTTGAAAGTCACAATACTGGAATTCTTGCTTCTGTTTTACGTATTCCGACACCGCTTATACTTATCTCTCTTTTAATCGGTGTGCTGGCATATCTCGCCTCCTGGTTTCCGTTGAAAACGCTACATACCAATCTTACAATCATTGATACTTTCTCAGGTTATATAAAACTAAGATTTCCCGGGATCGATTTACGTCTTTTTTATATAACAGCTATAACTGTTCTTCTTTTTATAATTTTCGTATCACTCAAACTTAACGGATCATCGGTAAGTAAATGGAACGGGCTTATTCCCAGGGATCATACGGTCACAACAGATGAAATCGGTAATTCTAGAACCATACGAAGTGATGAATATCTGGTCTCAACTCCATTTATCCTGTCGCAACACTACTATGGATACCCGGAGGTAAACCCGGCGCTCGGTCCCGGAAAAGTGACGCTGGCAACTACATACAATCTTCCTGTAGCCGATATTTTCGCCTTTTTTATTCCATCCAATTATGGGTTTTTTGTATTTGAGGATGTTGAGACTGCTTTCTCGTGGAGATGGAACTTCGCAACATTTGGACTATTTTTAACAACCTTTTTTGTGGCATATATCCTGACGAATAAACGTCTCGGAATTTCCCTGTTTGCAGGAGTCTGGATGCTCTACTCCGGAGCAATTCAATGGTGGTTCTATATTTATCCACACCAGATTCTGACAATGAATGCCCTGTTTCTCGGGAGTATTTTGTTTATATCATCAAAGAGGAAATGGGTGATTTTTATATCCGCTGTAATTCTGCTTATTTTTTCATTTCAATTTGTCTATATTCTCTATCCGCCTACCCAAATAATGCTTGGATATTTATTATTAATACTTCTAATATCATTTCTAATTAGTCCCCATAACCAATTTGTATCCATATTTGAAAATAATAATATGTTTCGCACGATTGTCGGATTTTCTTTAATGATTGTTTTTCTTGCTGTTCTTGGATATTATATAAGCGAAATATATGACAGTGCAAAACAAATAATGAATACTGAATATCCAGGTAAGCGTGTAATTCATGGAGGAAACAGACCCCTGTATACTTTCTTTACCGGTATATTTGACAGGTATTATACATTTTCTTTCCCGGATAAAATATACGCAAACCAGAGCGAAGCCAGCAGTTATATTTTATTGTTTCCCTTCTTGATTCCGTTTATATGGAACTGGATCAAGCGTAAAGACTGGATTCTTGTTGGTTTAATGGTTTACAGTATTCTATTGATACTGCAAGAGACAACAGGACTTCCCGATATTATCACGACTCCCTTACTTTTGGATAAAGTTCACAGAAATATTCTGGGCGTTGGAGTGGCTGGTATATACGGATCTGTAATTTTCCTGAGTCAGGTAAATCTACAGTCCAGGAAAGAAGTAAAGCTATCCGTTAAAAATTTAAGTGTTAGTGTATTAGTAATTGGAACTTATTTAATTCTAATCTGGAAAATGACAGAGGCAGATCCATCATTTTTCAAATCATCACGAATTCTTTATGGTGTCATTATTAGCGTTATTCTTTTTTTCTCGCTCATCTATAAGAAACAACGTGTATTTATTTTCTCAATACTTGCGATCCTGCTTCCCATTGTAACAGTAAATCCAATCAGAAAGGGGCTATCTCCACTGACCGATAGTTCCGTTAATAAATCCATTATTGATGCAGCCGCTCTCTCACCCGGAGAAAAAACTTCCGGATTTGTTGTATACGAAAACAATGTTATTTCGTTTTATCTAATGGCAAATGGTTACAATGTAATAAACGGTGTAAAATATATTCCCGATTGGTTAACTCTCAATTTTTTTGACAGAGAAAATAAATATAGAAAAATATCCAACCGATATGCGAGAATTGATTTTTTACCTGCAGAGGACTCAAACATTTCCTTCAAGTTGAATCATGCAGACAATTATACAATACACATATCGCCGTGTAACGAGGCATTCAGGGATGCAAACGTAGAGTTTTTAATCATTCCAATCTTTGCTGAACACGATTATAATAAATACCAATGCCTTAATAGTAATACTCTTGTGTATGCGGATTATACACGAGGATTTCAAATTTACAGGGTTGAAAACTGAGCAAATATGTATAGAAAAAAGATAATCGGAGTTGTAATTCCCTCATACAGAGTAAAAGACCACATCGCGGAGGTTGTCAAATCCATTCCTCGTTTTGTTGATCATATATTTGTAATTGATGACGCATGTCCCGAACACTCGGGAAGAGATTCGTTTCTTGCGAAAAACAAGAAGGTTCAGGTAATCTTTCACAATGAGAATACGGGTGTGGGAGGCGCTGTACAATCAGGATATAGAGCTGCGCTGGAGAGCGGATGTGATATCATTGTAAAAGTAGACGGCGATGGCCAGATGGATACCAGCTTTATGGAATCTCTTATAACACCGATTGTAAAAGATCGAGCAGATTATACGAAAGGGAATCGTTTTTATGATTTCAAAGCTCTATCCAGAATGCCCTTTATTCGCCTATTCGGAAACTCCGCTTTATCCTTTCTCGTTAAACTTTCCTCCGGTTACTGGAATATATTTGATCCTACAAATGGATATACGGCTATCCACAAATCGGCTCTTGCACTTATATTAAATGAAAAGATTGCCAGTAGATATTTCTTTGAGTCTGACATGCTAATTCATCTGGGAATAAAAAATTTAGTTGTTGAAGATGTTCCTATACCGGCTCTCTACGGTGAAGAAAAGAGCTCTCTAAGTATTACACGTGTAATTCTTGAGTTTCCTTTGCAGCTACACTGGGGATTTATAAAGCGAATCTTTTTTCGCTACTTTGTATACGATTTTAACATGGGATCGGTCTACCTGATTCTCGGTTACCCACTATTTACTTTCGGGGTAATTTTTGGCATTTACCAATGGACTCTGAGCTCAATCAATGGTTTAGAGACACCAACGGGAACGATTATGCTTGCGGCATTGCCTGTAATTCTGGGAACGCAATTGCTCCTGCAGGCAATACAGATTGATATGAGCAATATTCCACAAAAAAAGAGGTTCTAATGAAAGCTATAATTCTGGCACTCTCCTGTTCGTTCTTAATAACACTTGGCCAGGTTTTCTGGAAGATCGCACTGGACAAAGCGGGAGGACTCACTCCAATCACGATTGATAAAACATTGCAGCTTGCATTTTCGCCTTTTTTGATAATCGGTACGGGAATATATATACTTGCTACTCTGTTCTGGATGTATCTGATCAGCAAGTATGAATACAGCTACATCTATCCCATGTTATCGGGAGTCTATATCTTCGCATTTTTGTTTGCCTATTTCCTTTTTGGAGAATCTATTACAATGAATAAAATCCTCGGAGTAGGATTTATTATAATCGGTATCTATTTTCTCAACTGGCAGAAGGCTATTGTGTAATGAATAATATTCTAACAATTGACGTAGAAGACTGGTATCATGGAAATTATCGTACACTTTCACCTAATATAGAAAAAACACCTAAACTTGTAG
>JBNKQE010000362.1:0-4655 GCA_050295715.1 Leptospirales bacterium | reverse complement strand
GGCGCTGACCGAGCTGCTGGCGCCGGCTGCGGAGTGATGCGGTGCAGGTCAAGATCTGTGGCCTGACCCGGCGTCAAGATGCCGAGGCCGCCCTGGCCGCCGGTGTTACCCTGGTTCTGCTGCTGCTGGATCATATCTTTGTAATCATCATACTGATTGCCGTCATAGTCGCGTGTGTTGCCCTGAGCGCGATTTCCGCTGCTTCCTCTGCGGCCCCTTCCACTATCTCGTCCTTTTCCTTTCTGATCAGAACGATTGTCTCTGGGTTGCGCATCTTCGCCGCTTATATCATCTACAACTCCAGCTGCTCTTGTAAATATCATTTTACCGGCGGCTGTCTGGATAATAGATGTAACATTGACTCTTACTGTTTTTCCCAGAAGTGATCGGCCATTTTCAACGACGACCATTGTTCCATCTTCCAGATACCCGATTCCCTGGTTTTCGTCTTTCCCTTCTTTGATAACATCAATTAAAATCTCTTCACCGGGTAGAACAACAGGCTTTAATGCATTTGTCAGACTGTTCAGGTTGAGAACCTGCACACCCTGGAGTTCTGCAACCTTGTTCAGGTTAAAGTCATTGGTGATAAGCTTTCCACCGGTCTCACGTGCCAGTTTAACAAGTTTTGCGTCTACTTCGCGAATATCCGCGTAGTCTGCATAACTGATTTTCACTTTTACAGAACCGTGTTGCTGCAGTTTGTTCAGCATCTCAAGTCCACGACGACCCCGGTTTCTTTTTACAGGATCCGGAGAATCACTTATCAACTGAATTTCGCGAAGAACAAAATTTGGAATGATAAACGGGCCTTCCAGGAAGTTTGTCTCTGCGATATCGAGAATTCTACCATCGATAATGACTGAAGTATCCAGAATCTTTTCACGAGACTGTATTCCATCATTATCAGGTATGAATGCTCCGCCTCCGCCCCCGAATACTTTTAATCCGGGATAAGCTGCGAAACGATAACCTGCATAACCAAAGAATGCTGTAGGCAGCATTATGGCCAGAGAAGACATTCCGGGGAAATCCACATTCTGGCTTTTCAGAATGATATCCAGGTAGTAACCGGCTACAAGTCCGGTAAAAGCACCAAGAGATGTTAGCAATAGATTTTCAGAACTGACTTCACGAGCCAGAACTTCAAGGGAGAAAATAGCGCTGGAAAGTATAAAAACAATCAAGGCTACGACTGCGGACACAATGACTGATCCATCATGTGCTGCAGAAAGGGAGAGTAGAAAAGCGAGGATTGCCACAATAGCAGCGGCAAACATTCTCTTTACGATCTTCATAACTCAAATCCATATATAAATTTGAGCGTTGGTAGAATATTTCAGTTACGATAGGAGTACCTTTCTTTTTGATTTTATAAAAGAAATCTTGTTTGTACTTCTATCAGGCAAGCACTTCAGAAATGATATTCCCGGCTTCTTCCAGGCTTACTTCTCGAGACAGTGCTATCTCACTGGAGATAAGATTATAAGCTGATTCATAAAGACGTCTTTCCATTAACGAAAGCTCTTTATCCTTGGCTCTTTTATACAGATTTCGACACACCTCGGCTACGGAGTAGATAGAACCGGACTTGATTTTGTCCATATTCTTCTGATAGCGGAGTTTCCAATCTTCTTCTGTATCAACCTCATCCTTCTTCAATAGATCGAGAACTTTTTTGACATCTTTCTTCTTAATGATTGATCGAATCCCGATCTCCCGTGAATTTTCCACGGGTATCATAACCTTCATTTTACTGCTGCTAAGTTCCAGCACGTAGCACTGCTTTCGTTTACCCAGAATGACCTGTTTGGAAATTGCACTGATTTGTCCCACCCCGTGCATCGGGTAGACCACATAATCGCCAACCTCAAATTCTTCAACCGGTTCGGCTTTCTTTTCTTTGGTCTCTTTACTCTTATCCTTAGGAGGTGTGCTTTCTTTTGTTGTCTTTTTTGTTCTGGGTACTGGCATATTCAAACCATTATAGCTCAAATTAGAAAGTGTCATCTCGCAACCTGTTGTCAAGTCATTTATCCATAAGTGTCTGTAATCGTATAAATAATTTATTTTCATGCTTGTTGCGGCTCTATTTTGCCGTAAATTTACGCTATGTAAACTTTTTAGCCTTTTCTTCTCATCAAATAACAGGAGAGATGACTTCATTCAGGTTTCTCGGGATTGTAGTATCATACAAATTGCGGAAGAATGAATCCGGAATTTGCACTTAAATTATTGATGCCACCAGTGCTACGATTTATAGCTGTTTCTAGCTGGAATCAGAGGGTTGATAAATGAATGCTGTGGGAATCATATCAATATCGATGGATGAAAATGATTGAAATGTTGTTCATTAGTGGATTTCTCGGGAGAATTAACGCCAGACATACTTTATTCGTAGTACTGGCGTACATGTTTGTATTTGTAACTTTAACTTCAGTAACATCATCCTGTCAGCCGAACAAAAATACTCATTCGGAGACACACTATTTCACAACAATTCCTCCACTTCAATGGATACTCTCCGAACTTGTAAAAGATACGGGAAAAGTGACATCCCTGATTGAACCAGGGCAATCGCCTGAACTGTATGATCCGCCGCCGTCGGTTTACAGGCAAATTTCAAGTGCTGAAGCGCTTTTTTTTGTATCCGGACACCTTGATGGGTGGGCAGTGAAACTACCGGCGCACACACATGTGGAAATGTTTGAATTGCTCCCTGCGGAGAGAAGATTACAGGCGTTTTCAAGTGATTCCGAAATCGATCATCATAATCATAACCACGGTGATTTTGATCCGCATTTTTGGTCGGATCCACAGGCCGTTCGTTCTCTATTGCCGGCACTGGAAAAACAACTGTGTGAAATGAAGCAGAATGATTGTGCTAAAATCAAGGAGAACCGGAAACAGTTCGATGCTCTTCTAAGGGCTCTGGATAAAACAACGTCTGCCAGACTCTCCAGTGCCAGAGGGATGACTGTCTTTCAATATCATCCCTCCTTTCGTTATTTTTTTAAGCGTTATGGTATTCGTGTCGTGGGTGTTATTGAAGCGTTTCCCGGCAGGGAGCCCACACCGGCCACATTTCAAAAATTAATAAAAATATCCAGAGAACAGGGGGTGAAGGCTGTTTTTATTGAACCACAGTTACCCGCACAATCAGCCTCAGTTCTATCGGAATCCACCGGTCTTCCTGTATATACCATTGACCCCGTTGGCGGATTTGGGGCTGCTGATTACGGAAGTTTTGTGAGCCGGAATGCATCGCAAGTTCTGGAGGCACTGCGTTGAGTGTAATCAAACTGGAGGATTGGAGCATTCGTTTTTCAGGATATTTCGCTCTGGAAAAGATATCTCTTGAGATTCCGGAAGGATCATTCACGGCGGTTATGGGACCGAATGGTTCCGGTAAATCAACATTGATGAAATCAATTGTTGGACTTATTGCTCCCAGCACCGGCTCTATACGTATATTTGATAAACCTCCAGGAATGATACCTTTTGATAATATCGGATATGTGCCGCAGGTAAAAGGTCTGGATCGTTCTTTTCCCGCTCTGGCGGGCGAACTGGTTGTGTCAGGATTGACCGGACAATGGCCATTTTTCTTCACCCGTACTCTTCGTCGTAAATCCATGGAGGCTCTTGAGCGAGTCGGTGCAGAACACCTCATTGATAGACCGATGCATCGACTGTCCGGGGGGGAGTTGCAGAGGGTGTACCTTGCACGTTCAATGATGCGGAATCCATCGTTACTGTTATTGGACGAACCGGCTGCCGGTGTGGATCAGGCAGGAGAAGAGGATATGTACAGGCTTCTGGAGGAGTATCAGGAAAGAACCGGAGCTTCGATTTTGATTGTAACGCATGATCTTGAAGTTGCCCGTTATCATTCGAGCCATGTTCTACTTTTGAATTGTCGCAAAGTTTCGTTCGGTCCTCCTGAAAATGCCATGACGGATGATTGTATGCGAAGAGCTTTCGGTCATGTGGGGCACGACCATAGAATGCATGGAGGGAAAGACGCATGATTGAAATGTTTTCGTATCCCTTTATGGTACGGGCCCTGACCGGTGGTATTCTCGTCGGTATTTTAACCGGTTTTTACGGAGTCTTTGTCGTTCAGAGGGGGCTGAGTTTCATGGGAAGCGGTCTTGCTCATGCGACCTTCGGAGGTATTGCCGCAGCACTTCTTGTTGGAGTAGAGCCCGTATACATATCTATACCTTTTACAATATTTGTTTCGCTCGGGATTACTTTTGTGCGAAACAGAACCGGAATCAGCCACGATACGTCAGTTGGAATATTCTTCTCCGTTTCCATGGCCCTTGGAATTATTCTTCTAAGTTTCCGTAGCGGGTATGCAGCCGATGCAATGAATTATCTATTCGGTTCAATCCTGTCAGTCAGTAATTCTGACAACTGGCTAGCGGTGATACCTGCTGTTCAGACACTGTTTCTTTATAAGTTCTGGGGCCGCTGGGCTTATGCAACTTTTGACAGGGATCTGGCTCGAGCCGGTGGTCTTTCCGTTGGAAGGGATGATTATTTGCTTTCTGCAATGATAGCTGTCGTTGTTGTTCTTTCAATAAAGATTACGGGAATCATATTGATAGCGGCTCTTCTGGTTCTGCCGCCCGCTTCGGCCAGGCTGG
>JBNKQE010000361.1:0-4782 GCA_050295715.1 Leptospirales bacterium | reverse complement strand
GGGTGGGATGCTTTCCGAATCAGAGAAGTTTATCATCGATAAAGAGAAGGGGCTTAATCCCAGCGCCACTGTTCAGCTTTACGGACAGGAATACAATCCGGAGTCTTTTGCCATCTGCGGCGCCGACCTTATGATTAAAGGCGAAGATGCCACGAATATCGTCTATGGAAACATGCTTGGAACCGGAAAACAGAAAGAGGGCTTTGTGGATGGGGATGGGCATCCCGAAGAGAAGTTTCACAACATGCTCGCCAATCCCCCTTTCGGTGTGGAGTGGAAAACCGAGAAAGATAACGTAACGACCGAATATGAAAACTTCGGCTTTCAGGGGAGATTCGGTCCAGGACTTCCGCGGATCAACGATGGGGCACTCCTGTTTCTTCTTCATATGATCTCCAAAATGCAGCCCTCGCCTGAGCAAGGGGGAGAGGGGTCGCGGATTGCCATTGTATTTAATGGATCGCCTCTCTTTACCGGGGATGCCGGGAGCGGGGAGAGCAACATCCGTCGCTGGATCATTGAAAACGATATGCTGGAAGCCGTGATCGGTCTACCTGATCAGCTCTTCTATAATACGGGAATCTATACCTATATCTGGATCGTGACCAACCGTAAGAAAGAGGAGCGAAAGGGTAAGGTCCAGCTCATCAACGCCACCGAGTTTGCCTGGAAGATGAAAAAGAGCCTGGGTAACAAGCGAAAGGAGCTGGGAGATGGCGATGAAGGAAAGCCCGATCATATTTCTGAAATCACAAAGATCTACGGGGATTTTAAGAAATCGGAAAAACGGACATTGAAAAAGATCCATACCAATGTGGACCCGGGGAGGGATCAGTCAAAAGAGATCATGGTCAGCAAGGTCTTTCGTAACCGGGATTTCG
Source organism: Leptospirales bacterium (assembly GCA_050295715.1). Lineage (GTDB taxonomy): Bacteria > Spirochaetota > Leptospiria > Leptospirales > Leptonemataceae > JBNKQE01. The sequence goes on along the minus strand of JBNKQE010000361.1, from coordinate 3,901 downwards.
GGTATCTGAAAATCACCGTGGAAAGACCCCTTCGCCTCAATTTCGCAGTAAACGAAGAACGTCTGGAGCGATTTCAAAAGAGCAGCTACTTTACAGCCCTTGCCGAATCGAAAAAGAGAAAGGATAAAAAGTCCATGGAGAAAGAGATCGCCGAGGGTATAAAGATTCAATCGGCCATTCTGGATGTACTGAATCCTCTGAAGGCGAAATTCAAAGGGGATCATGTCGTCCGAAACCGGGATGAGTTTACAGCCCTTCTGGAAGAGGCGTTTAAAAAGGCGTCCATCAAACTCGACGCGGCTTTAAAAAAAGCCCTCCTTGCTCCGGGAAGTCTGGGGGAAAGGGACCCGGAGGCCGATCCCTTCCTGGATGCGAAGGGAAATCCGGAAGCCGATTCGGAACTGCGGGATACGGAAAACGTACCGTTGCCTGACAACATCACCCTGCCTCTACCACTGGATTACGAAAATTCCAAAAACAAAGGGAAGCTGGATGTGGAACCCCTCCTTGCTCTGGTTCGGGACCACTGCGAAACTTACCTTACAAAAGAGGTCCTCCCATACCGGCCCGACGCCTGGATCGATTTTAGCAAAACGAAAGTTGGTTATGAGATCCCGTTCAACCGCCATTTCTACCAGTATGAACCACCGCGTCCTCTGGAAGAGATCGAATCGGATATCAAAGAGCTGGAACGCGAAATTGTGGAGATGCTCCGTGAGGTGACGGCTTGAACCAGGAAGAGCGGGCTGGAAGCAGCGGGGAGATCATCCTTTATCAGACTGAGGATGAGAAGAGCGTGGTCCGTCTCCGGGCAATGGCCGGATCTGTCTGGCTGACCCAGATGGAGATTGCCGAACTCTTTGCCACCACCAAACAGAATGTGAGTCTGCATATAGGGAATATCCTGGAGGAGGGAGAGCTTCCTGAAGAGGCAACTGTCAAGGAATCCTTGACAGTTCAAAATGAGGGGGGTCGGAGCGTAAACCGACGAATTCAACTCTATAATCTCTCTATGATCCTCGCCATTGGCTACCGGGTCCGGTCTCCCCGGGGAACCCAGTTTCGGCAGTGGGCCACCCGCAACCTGAGTGAGTATCTGGTGAAGGGCTTTGTCATGGACGATGAGAAGCTCAAGAACCCCGACGGCTGGGACTACTTTGATGAGCTTCTGGAGCGAATCCGGGAGATCAGGGCTTCGGAGAAACGCTTCTACCAGAAGGTTCGCGACCTCTTTGCCCTGAGCACCGACTACCGTGACGACGAAAAGACCTCCAGCCTCTTTTTTGCCGAGGTCCAGAACAAGCTTCTCTATGCGGTAACCCAGAAGACGGCGGCTGAGATTGTTGTGGATCGGGCGAAAGCCGATGAGCCCAACATGGCCCTGCAAAGCTGGTCAGGGAGCCGGGTTCGCAAGCAGGATGTAACCGTGGCCAAAAACTACCTGAATGCCGATGAGATCGATTCTCTTAACCGTCTGGTTGTTATTTTTCTGGAAACTGCTGAGCTCCGGGTCAAAGAGCGAAAGCAGCTCACCCTTGAGTTCTGGCGAACCAACGTGGACCGGCTTCTGGAATTCAGTGACAGAGCAGTTTTGCAAGGAGCCGGCACCATCAGCCACGAGGAGATGCAGCAGATCGCCTATGAGCGATACGAAAGATTTGATACCAGCCGACGCCATCGCGAGGCAATCGAGGCAGATACTACCGATCTCAAAGAGCTTGAGGATCTGGAGAAGCAACTGGAAGGTAATAGGGAGGAGGGTTGATGGAGAGATCAAATGAGTTACAGGAATTCGTCAATGAAGTGGCAAATGATCCGAATCTTTCCGGAGATTCGCAGATCCTTGCCCTTGTTTTTGCAAAGCAGCCAGAGATGTTTTTAACCGGTAAAGATAAGTTTTTCGATGCGATCTGGCCCAAATTTCAGGAAGCGAAGAAGAATCGGGCAGCATGGGAAAAGTTACCTGAGATAGAGGAATCGGGAGCAGAAGCGCAATCAGCTACCCCAAAAGATTACAGGATAAAAAGTGCCACTTTCAGGGCCATTCGGGCATACCCGGATGAATATGATTTTCAACTAAATTTAGTAAAACCGGAAGGTGTTTTAGAAGGTAAACCGATCGGACATGTGATCTACGGCCCCAATGGGACGGGGAAATCCTCTGTATTTGAGGCACTGGAATACGCCTATTGTAGTCGAATCGGAGAGGCAGACTTACGTTCTGACCCGGAAAACCGACCGAAAAACGAAAAAGCTAAGGAACGCTTTTATCAAGATTATTTGGTCCACAAAAACCTTGGTTTCGGTGCTGCGAAAGTAGTTATACAAACCCCTGAAAGGGAAATCGGGGTTCAAAATGACGAGCGCCTTACAGAAGAAGAGAGAAAAAGAATCAATCCGGAATCCCACTTCATAAGTATGCACGATATCATAGAAGCGGGAAGGTATGATTATACAATCAGGGAAGGAATTAAAAACGGAGATACCATCACCCGTGATGAATTAGATCGGTCGTTTCATACCAGGCTGGCAGGGCTCCTTGGTCTTGGTGAACTTTTTTCCTATTATGAAAATCTTTCGGCTTTTTCAAAGTACAACCCCGCACGTTTTTCAAAGACGGATAAACGCGGGGATTACACAAAACTCAGTGAACAGATTCAAACATTTAAAGAAGACTATGAGTCTTTGCAAAAAGAAATTGAGCAATTAGAATCGGAGAAAGACAATCTACAGCCGGAAGAAAATGGACTCCCCGATGCTATCGTTACCGGAATTCAAAATCAGATCCAGAACCTGAATGATTTGATTGAGATGCAGATTGATCCACCAGAGTTTAAAGAATCTGTCCATCCCATTCAAGATTATCGTTCATTGCTCATCAATGAATATAATGCAGAACAGCAAGATTTGGACCTCAATCTCTACCAGTTCTTAAAAACCGGCTCCGACCTCCTGCAACAAAAGGGGGAGTGTCCTTTTTGTCAGGATTCAAAGAAATCCGTAACAACTCTCAAGAAGGATGTATCTACCCGGATTTCCACGATGGAATCGGCTCGGAAACTTTTTGAAAAATTACGGAGTAATAGAGAAAAAGCCGGTGACTCAATTAATGGTATCGATACATCAATAAAACTTTTTGATTCAAGACTTGGAGAAGCCATTCGAATGATTCGAAGATTTCCGATGTTCAATGAATACCAGGATCAGCTGATTTCAATAGAAAGAAGTATTAAAGGGCTTCTAAGTTCCGAAGAATACCAGATTAAAATGGCCACAGTCGAGAATCTGGACAGGGTTTCGTATGATGATCCCCATGTTCTCAGGACTCTGGACTATTTCATAAAAGATTTTACTGCAGCCCTGGAAGAAGCGATCAAATCATTTTCACAGTTATGGGAGAAAATAATTGAATCGAGTTTCCGGCTTAAAGAAGAACTTCAATCGAAACTCAACCAACCGGATGGGGGGCTTTCGCCTGCTGAAATGGAGCGATTGATAGCTGAAAAAAAAAGGCAACTCGAAAATCTTAATAAGACCCTTGAAAAAGAAAAAGCCGCATTGGTTGATCTGCAGATGGTAATAACGAATTTTGATGAGCTGAAAGGACTGGCAAAAAGTCTTTCAGAATCAGTTACAAGAAGTTTGAACCACCGTATTAACGACGCTTTTAAGCCATTGAAAGAAACTGTAGAATTTATTCTGAATGAATTTTATGAAATACATGAAAAGACATTTTATCGTGCCAATAGTCCTTCCCTTGAGATAGAACAAATCAGAGTCAGGGTTAATACTCTCAACTTGATATTGCAGGATAAAGATGATGAGTATGAACAGAGTGTAATCCAGCTATTTATATATTATGGAAATGAGGATGTAGCATTTAATCCCAAACGGGTCCTGA
>JBNKQE010000360.1:0-4848 GCA_050295715.1 Leptospirales bacterium | reverse complement strand
ACCAGATAGTAGGTCAAAACCGGCGTCATGAGACCTGCAAGCAGAGTGGAAACGGATGTCATACTTACCGATAAGGCCAGATCACCCCTGGCAATGAATGTTATTACATTGGAGGCCGTTCCCCCCGGACAGGATGCCACAAGAACCAGCCCCACAGCAAGTGGTGTGGGAAGATCAAGAAGATACCCCGTAAAATAGCCAATAGCAGGCATTATTCCATACTGCAGTACAACACCAACGACAAGGCGAAGCGGATCCTTACCAACCTCTCTGAAATCATCCCATCGAAGAGTAAGCCCCATACCGAGCATGATTACAGCAAGCCCGATCGGAATCCAGAGTCCTGTAAACCATGTAAAAAGCTCTGGCCATAACATGGCCCCGCCCGCACCAAGGAGTATCCAGAGGGGAAACATATCAGTCAATCGATGAAATACTTGCATGAAAAAATCCTTACTGCACAGCATACTCCCTGGAAGTTTGTGTCAACTCCCTTTGCCAGGTGGTCTTTTTGACTGAGTATCTTCTACTGTGGGGCGGACCAGGGCTATTTGTCCTCTCCTTTCTCGCTGCCACCCTTCTGCCATTCAGTTCAGAAGCTTTTCTCGTTGCAGGAATATTCGGCGGAATCCCTGTCTGGAAAGCACTCCTGTTTGCCTCGGCCGGCAACTCTATTGCCTGCCTGTTTAACTACGTACTGGGCTATTATATCGGCTCACTTGCAGAGAAGAGTGAAAAAAATCCGCGCAGAACTTCCCGTTCCTATCGTTTCGCACACACACTTTCGGTAAAATACGGACTCTGGACGATTCCGCTCAGCTGGCTCCCGCTCATAGGGGACCCGCTCTTAGTCATCGCCGGAATTTTTCACTTCAGGGCAATACCCTATCTCTCAGGCGCCATATTCTTTCGCATTATCCGCTACCTCTTTATCGCATACTCCCTCTTTCCGGATAAATTAGAGGAGCTACTCAAGCTGCTGCCATAGAGGATCACTCTGCTGTTACAATGAGAATCATATACACTATTTAACCTCGAGGTCTCCGGGAATACCACATAAAATGATTTTTCTATCTGGCAAGCTGCAAAATGCGATAGGCTCCCCGCATTACAAGCGCAAAAACGACACTACCAACAACAAGATCCGGCACCGGCGATTTCAGGAAATAAACAAGAACTCCGGCCAGGATAACTCCCAGATTGGCAATTACATCATTGGATGTAAATATCATACTTGCCTGTATATGCTCCCCTTCGCTTTTTGATTTTCGCAGTATTAGCAGAGAAGCGGTATTGGCACCCAGAGCAAGTGTGGAGACTCCGATCATCATGGCGAACCCGGGTATCTCACCAGGATTGAGAAAGCGGCTAATAACTTCGTAAAATCCGTAAACCGCAAGAACACTCTGGAATATACCACCCACTCCCGCCGTCATCTTTCGCGCTCTGATTCCTGCAGATACAGCAAGCAGACTCAATCCGTATACAATAGAGTCTGCAAACATATCAAGCGAATCAGCCAGAAGCCCCAGGGATTGTGCAAGGTAGCCTGTAATTGCTTCTATTACGAAAAATGCAAAATTGATTGCCAGTACATAGAGTAGCAGTTTTCGATCTGTATTTCGCGTATGCGGTAATTCATCGAATCGTGCCTCTTGCGTCAGCTGCAGGTTCGACCCGAATCCCAGGCCGTCCAGCGTATCCGTTATTCGATCTGAGTCACCCGTATGAAATACAACCAGACTTCGGCCTTCCAGATCAAACTCAAGATGCAGGACCTCTTCATAAACATCCAGTTTTATCCGGATCATACCCTCTTCAGAAGGGCAATCCATTCCCGGAATATTATACGTGCTCTTTTTTAAACTCATACTCATTCGGACATCTAAAAGATAAAAAGTGACACGGGAAAACTCATTTTATTTTGATTCTAGAGTGTGCGAGATGTAAAAATTGTTTTAGAAATAAAAAGGCCCGCCATATAGCGAGCCAGTGATTGAGGTGACTTTTTTATTTGGAGACAATCGGGATCGAACCGATGACCTTCTGAATGCAAATCAGATGCTCTCCCAACTGAGCTATGCCCCCGTGAACGACAGAGTTTTCCTATCCCTCTTTCCCGTAAAGACGTTTTTCAATCCGGAATTGGAAAAATTGTTTTTTATTCAAATTATATTTTTATGTGAAAAGCAAACCCCGAATCGCCGACTGGACACAATATGTCACAATCATCAAAAATTGCACTCATAACAGGTGCCGGGTCCGGCATCGGGAAAGAGCTGGCTCACCGAATGGCATTGCGTGGTCACTGCGTCTTCGCTGCAGTTCGCAACAAGAACTCTATTGACCCGGATCTGCAGGAATCCTTACCGAATCTACATTACCTGATTTTTGATGTAACGCGTCCCTATGAAATTACTCGAGCCAGAGAAGAGTTTGCAATGGTTGTAGATCACCTGGACATACTTGTTAACAATGCCGGATTCGGACTTTACGGTGCTTTTGAAGAGCTCTCCACTGAAGATTATCGCAGGCAGATGGAAACAAATTATTTTGGAGTTCTCGATACAACCAGGGCCTTCCTCCCTTTTCTGAAAAATACAGATTATGCGAATATTCTAAATATAAGTTCCATCCTGGGCAGGATTACAATTCCCACTGGAAGCCCCTACTGCTCCTCCAAGTGGGCTCTGGAAGCTTTCAGTGAGACCCTGAGATATGAGCTGTTCATTCATGGTATTTCAGTCTCTCTCATTGAACCCGGTTTGATTCGCACGGGATTCAAGGAGCGCACTGTCTTCACTGAAAATAAAGAAGATATGGACTCCCCGTATCGATTTTTGAACCGTCATATGACCGAGAGCTATTCGGGATTCTACACACCTGTCGGACGAGCTGCTAAAAAAATTGCTCGTATAGCGGAAAAGAGAAGACCGGCCCTTCGCTATACAGTGGGAAATGATGCTTTTTTATACAACCTTCTCAGACGACTGATTCCGGAAAACCTTCTAGATCGAATCTTTTTGAGAATACTCACCTGGAAAAGGAAGCGCTCAGACCGATCATAGAATCACGTCCGGATTCAAAAAATTAGGGACGAATCAAGGGTCACTCTGAGATTCTGTCCTCAGAGAATAACAGATCTCAGCAATCAATATTTAATTTATCAAGATACGGCATCACCGATGGCAACAGCGAAAAAAAAGACAGAAACTACAAAAAAAACCGCAGCAACAAAGAAAGCAGCAACCAAAAAGAGTTCGGATACAGCTGCCCAAAAGATTGCGGAAGCTAAAACAAAAGTCGCCAAGAAGAAATCTTCCGCTGCTAAAAAACAGACATCCGCAGCAACAGCCCTTCCGGGGATCAAAGATTTTAGGGCCGCCATAAATGAATCGATACTTCAGCCCGGTCTCGAACTATCTTTTCATGCTCTGGGAGATCTGATTACACGTACAATCAATTGCAAAGAGATAGTATTTCTCGCACAGGGTCCCGACCGTTCCTTCTATCCCGGAGCCCTTTTCAAATCGAACCGCGCCGAAATTATTTCCAGTCTTCATTCCGTAGATATCCCGGGTCTTGATAAGAGAACTCCCGGAGCTATTGCCATTCAAGCAGGAGCTGACCTTTTTTCAACTCTCAAGAATATCGAAGGCGAAATTGAGGGCGAAAATGCCATTGTAATTCCCATGGCCGGTTACTCTTCCACAACCTGGGGAGCTATCGCCATTCTTCTCGATTCCTCACCATTGAAAAAACATATGGATCTTCTGGAATCCGGACTCAGTCAATCCACGGTGCTGATAGACAGTCTCGGTCGCGTGATTGATAATATATGGAATCAGCAAAAGACTCTGGAATTAAAAAAACAGACAAAAGAACTGCAACAGAACCTTCAATCGGGTCATAAAAGAATCGAGGAACTGGAAAAACTTACAGATGAGTTCACCAGGCTACAAGGAGAGTTCGATCAACAGAATGAAAAACATTCGATTGCCGCACAGGAGATGGAATCTCGATTTCTTTCCCAAATAGAGCAACTGGATGATAAACTGAAATCGAGCAGCGACGAATTAGTAACTACAAAAGAGAATCTTGCTGCTTCGCAGAAGAGTGAACAAGAACTCAGACAAAATGTTGACTCCTTAAACGTTGTTAACAAAAAACTGATGCAGGAAAAAGAAGAGCTCTCCACAAATTTGAAAAACCAGATATCCGATCTGGAACAGAGTTTCATTGAACTTAAAACAAAACACGAGGACGTCAGCAAAGAGCTTCACTCAGAAAAAGAGTCCGCACGCAGTAAAATTGAATCCTATGAATCGACAAAAGCTGAGTATGAAAAGACGATTCAGCAACTGAACACTGACCTCGCGCAGAAAACTGAGCAGATTGCAAAAGAGCTGAGCGATACCAGGGAGACTCTCAGTCTAAAAGAACTTGAGCTTCAGGATAAAACGGACCTTACAGAAACACTCTCCAGCCAATTAAAGGATACTCAAAATGATATCGTATTAAAAACGACAGAGCTCGAAAAACTGTCAGCAAGCCTGGATGAAAAAAATCGTGAACTTACTGATAATAAAACTCTGATCGAAAACCTGAACAGAGAAATTGAATCAAAAAACAGCAAAACGGAATCACTCCAGAAGACCATTCACGATAAGGAAATTGAAGTTCGAGAATTAAACAGTCTTGTTGCCTTTGAAAAAGAGGAACGAAGTTCTGAATCCGTTCTTTTCGAAGAAGAACTCTCAGAGGTTAAATCAATACTTGACCGGGAGAGAGAGTCTGCTCTGAATAAAGATCGAGAACTGGAGAATATTCAGACCGAACGAAATCAGC
>JBNKQE010000359.1:0-4883 GCA_050295715.1 Leptospirales bacterium | reverse complement strand
AGGCGTCTAACAGGAATTTTTGCGATTATACTTTTCACGATCCTCCGGACTCCGGTTCAAGAAGACGAATCATCCCCTGTAGAGCAAGACTGTATCCCATGCTTCCAAAACCGACAACAATACCTGCTGCAATCGGACTGAGATAGGAGTTATGTCGAAAACTCTCTCTTGCATGAACATTCGTAACGTGTATTTCAATAAAAGGGATGGCTGTCCCGGACAGGGCATCGCGAAGTGAGACGGATGTATGAGTTAATCCGCCAGCATTAATAATTATTCCATTGATGCCTTCCACTCTTGCATCATGAATACGGTCAATCAAAGCGCCTTCATGATTGGATTGAAAAAAGGAGAGTTTGACCCCGTAAGTTTGGGCTTCTTCCATTAATCGAAGATGTATATCTTCAAGGGTCTTTAAGCCATAAATACCTTTCTCTCTTTCACCGAGAAGATTCAGGTTGGGTCCCTGTAAAACAAGCAGATGTAGATTTTCTGTCTGAAGTCCCTCTTTTTTAACGCTCATAACACCCCTCCCGATAACTTACATTCAATAAGTTACAGTGCAACCTTAATTACCACGTAAATGCAAATCAACCGAATCGCCCTCTCTGCTTTTCCCAGGCTCGAGTAAAAACATCTGCACTAACACCTATCCCGTACACAGGTTTTCCTATTTCTTCAAGCAATACAAAGCGCACTTCACCCCCACGATTCTTCTTATCATACTTCATATGTTTAATCAAATCATCTGGTTTTTGATTCGCCGTATCAAGAGGCAGATTGAGATCTTTTAGAAGAGAGAATATGGATTCAGCATCACTCTCCGAAAGACCGGCCAGTTCCATTGAAATCAATATTGCAGTTACAAGTCCCCGAGATACAGCTTCCCCATGGTTAAACTTCTTATATCCGGTAGCTGATTCAATCGCATGAGCTGTGGTGTGACCGAGATTCAAAATGGAGCGCAAACCGGCCTCTCTTTCGTCACTGTTCACAACACCCGCCTTATAAGCGACCGATGCAAGTACGGCCTCTCTCAGATTCTGAGAGTGCGGATCCCGTAAAGCAGCGGGATCTTTGCGGACGATTTCCATTGAGACAGGGTCCATACAGGCATGTTTTGCAATCTCGGCGATTCCGCAATCCCACTCTCGGTCGGGCAGAGTCAACAGAGTATCTATATTGAATTGAACAAGGGATGGATGATAAAATGCACCGACCATATTTTTCCCGAGGTCGACATTCACTGCAGTCTTTCCTCCGACGCTGGAATCGACTGCTGCAAGCAGTGTCGTCGGTATTTGAATAAAACCGACTCCACGAAGAATTGTAGCGGAGATAAAACCGGCGAAATCACCAATGACTCCTCCTCCAAGGGCGATCACAGCTGATTGCCTGTCAACTCCCTCATCAATCATTGCATTATAGAAACCCTGGAGATTGCTGATATGCTTATTTTTTTCACCTCGAGGAAGTTTGAGAATACGACTGGCAGGAATAGAGTAATTCTTTAAGAAAGGCTCAAGAACATCACGCTCCAGACCCTCATGCGTTATAATGAAATCATTTCCCGGATAGTTCTTTTTTATACTCTCCTGTAAATCAGAGGACCATCCCGACTGCACAATAACATTGTAATCAGGAGCGCTTGCCGGCCGCACCTGGATAGTATGATCATTTATAAAAACACTGCTTTTTTCAGTCATAGTAACAGGTTTTGTCCGATGCCTACCAAAGAAAACAAATTTCTTAAGTGAGTGTGAGTCTGTTACGACTCCTGCAGCCTCCGGGGTTTATTTTTTCAACCTGTCCAGAGCATTCTGAGCAGCCACCTGCTCGGCCCTTTTTCGGGAACTCCCTTTGCCGCTGCCGAGTTCTTTTCCATCCACAGTAACCCGGCAGAAGAAAGTTTTCTTATGATCCGGTCCGCTCTCCGATACAAGTTCGTATTGTGGAGGCATACGCCGTTTTTTCTGGATGATCTCCTGGAGAATAGATTTTGCATCTGTAGCTCTTTCCGGGCCCTCAACCTCTAAAAGTTGGTCTTTTAATACATGTAAAACAAATTTTTCAGCTGTAGAAAATCCCCTGTCCAGATAGATTGCGGCAAATACCGCCTCCATAGCATCCGCAATACAGGAGGGCTTGTTCATTCCACCGGAATTCTTCTCTCCTCTTCCGAGATTCAATACATGACCGAGCTCAATACTCCTTGCGGCTCTTGCCAGAGCGACTTCCGAGACAAGCGATGATTTTATGCGAGCAAGGTAACCTTCTGTGAAATCCGGATATTTATGGTAGAGATAGTTATTCACAGCCAGGCCCAGGACCGAATCACCCAGGTATTCAAGCCTCTGGTTATCCGGAAGTCCGGACTTTACTTCATTAGAAAAACTGCTATGGGTAAGAGCCTGATCCAGAAGCGTTAAATCCTTAAAATCAAGTCTATTCTTTGAAGACCAGGCTTTAAGAATTCGTATTCTCTCCGAATCCAATTTGCGTGTAGCTTTCCCTCTGTGCGATTCTAGCATTTTGCTTTATTTCTCTACAATATCACAAAGGTTTTTGTTCAATGCGGAACAGGATGAAATGGAATATCCTGACATGGGGGTAATATGACAGAATACAAACCGATATCCCGGAACACGGTTATCACGTCCGGGATATCGGAAACCTTGAAAAATCAGGAAGCGTGGTCTTCAATGTACTTAATAGCATCGCCGACAGTCTGAATTTTTTCAGCATCTTCATCAGAAATTTCGATACCGAACTCTTCTTCCAGAGCCATGACGAGCTCGACCGTATCCAGCGAATCAGCACCAAGGTCATCAATGAAATGAGCCTCTTTTGTTACTTCTGATTCCTCAACTCCAAGTTGCTCTACGATGATTGCCTTTACTTTGTCGAAATCAACAGCCATCCTGGCCTCCAATTACATATAAAATTGTATTTTCTTAAAATGAAAACTTGCTATTAGCCTGGGCTAACAAGCGCACCATTAACCAATGCCGAGAGTCAAGCAAGTGTAAAACTAATATTCACTGGAAAAAAATCACTTTTTTCTTAAAAACGTCTGCTGACATCCCTTAAAACCTTCAGGTAGACGTAATTATCCTGTAATTTATTAAACCAGGTGTCCACCACCATTTATATCCAGGACTATCCCCGTAATATACCCGGCACTATCCGAAGCAAGAAATGCAACTCCATTGGCGACATCCTCTGCCTCACCAATCCTTCCAAGTGGTATTCTATCAATCATTTCATTCCGGATCTTATCGGGAATAGCATCCGTCATGGAAGTTTTAATCAGTCCGGGAGCGATTGCATTGCATCGAATATTGCGGCTGGCCCCTTCCTGAGCAACAGACTTAGTAAAACCAATCACGCCGGCTTTGGAGGAGGCATAATTTGCCTGACCAAAATTTCCGCGTTCCCCTACGATTGATGCGATATTGATTATGGAACCTTTTTTTTGCTTCATCATAACCTTGAAGGCAGCCTGGGAACAGAGAAACGTTCCTGTCAGGTTCACATTCAGTACAGCATCCCACTGTTCTTTTTTCATTCGTATCAACAGTGTATCTCGTGTAATCCCGGCATTATTCACCAGGATATCCATACTGCCATATTCATCGACACATGATTGTATCAATCGCTGCGCGTCAGCCTCTTCACTCACATTGGCTGTTACTGCAATGGCCTTATCACCAAAACTTCTGATCTCTTTAGCTGCTTCCTTTGCATCATCTTCATTAACATCACTGATTACAACACTGGCTCCCAGCAATGCTAGCTTAATGGCTATAGCTTTTCCAATTCCTCTGCCCGACCCGGTGACAACCGCAGCTTTTCCTTTGAGATCTATCATTTTGTATTTTCCTGTATACCAGACAATTTGCCGCACTCATTTGCGCTTACTGAAATGAGACGAAACCAAAAATGTTTTTCCACAAAAAAATGGTCAAAATGTCCTGCTTCTGCACCTCTTTTGATAAACAAATTTGCCGTATCTTAAAATTGTGACGGCAAATATAATAGTCTTATGCTATGATAGGTTCAACCTATCATAAGGACTGACTGTCGGTTTCTATTTTTTTTCAATGAGAGCTTGAAAAGCATGGAAGAGATTACCGGATTGATTTTACCGGTAATATACATTGAAAAATCACCATTTGTATTTTTATACAAGAACGGAGGTAACCGATAATTATATACTCATAGGTCCGTGGGAAATATTACCGGTTAAACATAATAGTGCAACCAGGAATGTATCGATGTTAAAAGACAGACTTATTATAAAAAATTATTTTACGCTCTATTATGATGCCTCGTTGAATCAGCTTCTGGAGGAGAAGAGATCCAGTCTCAGTGAACATATAAGGAAATGGGTAGTTCGCAAGACAAAGGATCTTTACATTCTTGCTTCAGAAAAACAAAAAGAGAGATCAATCTCAATGGCGAGGACTCTGCAGCAGAAGGGTTACAATGTCTATATAATTCCCGTATCTCCATTTCATAATGACGACTTTGAGTTTTTTAGAAGAACCGGCGATTTCATACGCAAGCATATTAGAAAAAATCCCGCTCAGGTTATCTTCTCAAATGAAGATACCGCCTATGTCGAATTGCTTCTCATTTCAATAGTCCTGACCGGTGGCAAAAACAGGATTTCACCCGAAAAAGCCTATAAAGCAATAGCAGGTTACCGCGGATCAAAAGAGATCGAGAATAAAATCGTGCGCTACAGCTTATTTCTGGATCGTCAATCAGAGTCTCCAGGGTCCCCTGAAAGCAGTATTAAAACAGCCCGTCTATCCAGCTATCCTCCATTGAACGGCGGCCGGAATCAAAAAGTAGCTGCGACAGCAATGGAGTCACAT
>JBNKQE010000358.1:0-4890 GCA_050295715.1 Leptospirales bacterium | reverse complement strand
AAGTTGTCAATTTTCCCGTTGAGGCAATAAGGGCTCCATATTTATCCGTCAGAAAAAGTTCACCATAAAATCCCGGAAAGAGTGACTGCATTTCTCTCAAGCGATTCGCCACAGGATTATTTAAATATGTAAGAACAAATGGAGAGTTTTCTTTTGATCTCATCCAGGTATCATTGTTCCTGGAAAGAAGGTTATCTCGCGCGGTAGGTGATAGAGTTCCATGTATGCGGGAGCTTCTTTTACTACCATCCACAATTAATTTTTCCGAAGCCAGGGTGACAATCACATCGGTTTTATCCAGAAGGAGTTGCTCTACCAGATTCGCTTTCAGGTTCACACTTTCCCGAAGGTTGTCTCCATGTTCCCTGAAAATAAAGTATCTATCAGTAAAGTAAATCACAACAGCAAGAAATGCGAGAGTAAAGAATCCGAAAAAAACAATAGTTACGGTAAGTCTGTGCTGCGATTTCATTATTGTATTTCCGCTTAAAAAAAAGAGATCTCAAGGAGCTCCAGTTTACACCTATAAGACTCCAATAATTATTCATTTATTTCTGATAATCCAAAGAGTGATAAAAAAAACAACTCTCAAGTTACTTCGATCATTTCAGATTTACTACATGTCTGATTTCCGGTAAGTATTTGTAAAATAATTTAACAACTATCTTGCAGGAAATTTATACTTGCAGTGAATTATAGATCCGGTATGAACCATACTGTTTTTTACCACAACAAATCCGCCAATCTCGTTCTTTACGGATTAAAATTCAGGTTCAATATTATGAAATTATATAGGAGACCATCCAGCTCCTTGCCATGGTTCAAGTTCGAAATATTTAAATGTCAGGGCATGATTGAATCTGTCACTGCAGATCCAGACATAGCAAGCAGACATAACTCTCATACTGAATAATGTAACTGTACATATTGCAAATCCGGGATTCTATAATTGTTGATCCAACTGTTATTAAGTTTTTTTCTATTATATAATACCGAATTTTTTTTATCGTCGAAAAAATACCTTTTGAAGCAGCCGTATGAACATCAGGAGATAAAAATGGTTATATTTCTTTACTTGTAATGGCTCACGAAGAGTGGTTTTCCGATATAAAAGTGGAAGATATGGTCGCCGAAGGGAATAAAGTCGCAGTGCGTCTGATTGTTACAGCCACTCACTCGGGAAATGTTATGGGGCCCCCAATAAGCTAGCCTGAGATGCCTATGCCATTTATCGTGTTGAGGATGGAAAAGTTGCCAAACGCTGAGAGATTCTTGATTCATTTGCATTCATGAGTCAACCTGGACTGGTCAAAATGTCTGGCGAATATTTAACTTAATGTATTTATTTCGCATTCATTGGCAATAGCAAAGATGTTTTTATGCTGCAGGTTTGGTATTCACCAATCTAAATCCGACTCCTGTGCAGTACGAGTCATTTTTTCCAGAAGTTCAGGAAGCATTATTGGTTTATAAACATAGGCATTCGCGAGATCGGTATAGTGATCCTCATCCCTGTACGCGGTAAGAACAATGATAGGAACGTAATTTCCATCATCTTTCCGAATACGTTCAATCATCTCAATACCATTCATTACCGGCATCTCCAGATCCGTGATAACCATATGAGGTTTGTGTTCCCGAACCAGTTTTAAACCCTCCAATCCGTTTTTTGCAAGGTAGATTTCTTTGACCCGTCTATTTAAGACGTTTCCAATCTTACGAAGCACGGGTTCTTCGTCTTCAACATAGACTACTATTAATTTTTTTAATATTTCATCCATACACGATTCTCCAACTCAATCCGTCGCATCCTGTGAACTGTCTGCATTCCATCGAGGCAAATTAATACGGACACAGGCACCATTGTCACAGTTTGTCACACTTATCTTACCTCTCATCTCACGCTCTATAATAATTTTAGCAAAATAGAGCCCTGTCCCGGTTCTTGTCGCCAGATCTTTAGTTGTAAAAAATGGCTCAAATATGCGAGGCATAATATTCTCTTCAATACCGCCGGCATTGTCCTGAATATTTATATTAATCTCACTCGATTCATTAATTTTCATTGAAATAGTTACTTTTCTGTTCTTAATTTTTCTTTCAATCAATGTATCTTTTGCATTGGAAATTATATTGTATAATGCCTGCCCCAGCAGATCTGACTCTCCGAAAGCTTCAGCACCATGTGCAAACTCAGTAGTAATCTCAATAAAATGATTTTCCATGGCCGGACGCAGTATTTCAAGCGTCTTCTCAATTACAGATTCAACCCTGAAAATACCCTTATCCGATTTTTGAACCATAAAATCCCGAAATCTCTCCAGAGTATTTGACATACTTACCAGAGTTGAAAGCGATTCATTTATATTTTGTACCAGATATTCACGCGTAATTTCACCAAAATCGTAGACATCGAGAATGTCTTGAATATTTATTCCAATCAGGTTCAAGGGTTGACGCCAGTGGTGAGAAAGATTTGTTACCATCTCGCCCATCTGAATAATTTTAGATTGCTGGAGAAGCTGACGCTCCTGTTTACGCTGCTTTTCAAGAGCTTCTTCCATACGAAATTCCAGAGCACGCTGGTCGCTTTCAATTATAGTAATATCAGAAAACGTGACAATATTCAGTGACTCGTCACCTTTAATGAACTCCTCTATTTTGACAGCAAATGTAAATTTTTCACCATTGTGAGTAATCAACGCTTTGTATAACCGCTCCGGATTATTCTTTAAAATCTCAATCCAGCTTAGTCCATCCATTCTTTCTCTTAAAAAATCCGGACGATCCACCGGGTCAAAATATTCACAAATGCATTTATGCTCTTCTCGAAAGGCATCCAGTGAATCATATTCAGTAAAGAAGTTAAAAAAAGCACGGTTGGTATCAACCAGGTATTCACCATCATTTATTACTACAATATTAGGTTGCGAATCCAGCAGACTTCGAAGATATCGTCGATTTTCTATCAAGGATGATTCAGCCATCCTCTGTTCCGTAATATCCGTGAAGGATGAGACTACAGCACGAGGTTTACCTCCAGTCCCTATAAACATGGGCTCACTGTTTACCGATATCCAGATCAATCCTCCGGTCGATTTATGAACTCCCATTATAAAATGACGTTGTGGTTGACCAGTCGCAAATGTTACCATCGCAGGATGTAATTCACGCGGAAGTGGTTTACCATCTTCTGTAATGGCTTGCAAAAGGGAATGTATTGAAATTTCACCCTCCAACTGTTCCAGCGTTAATCCAAGCATTCGACATGCTGACTCATTAATACCGACAATTTCCCCGTTGGACTTCTCCATTAAAACGCCTTCACTCAAAGAAGAGATCATTGAATGATACGTTTCTTCGCTCTGTTTCAATGCTTCCTGTGTATTCCTGCGTTGTGTTATATCTATAAAACTTATTATAATCCTTTCAAGTAATCCATCAGCTGTAAACTCAGGTACACCATTCACGAGAACCCAGGTAATCTCCTTTTTATCCGGATGACACACACCAATGCTGAAGGCTTCAAAAGGAACCCTTTCATAAAGAACCTGCATTACTGGATATTCTTCAAGAGGTAGTTCACTTCCATCTTCGCGAACAAAATGCCATGCCGGATCAATGGCTGCTTTCCCCAGCATCTGTTCCTCAGTGAGTCCAAGTATCCTTGATGCAGCAGGATTACACTGAACAATCGAAGTATCAGCATTGTGAACGACGACTCCGGTTGCAATATTTTGCATCAGGCTGAGAAGCCTGGCTTCATTTTTTCGAATATATAGATCGGATTGACCGATAGCCTCTGCCATTTTATTGAAGGTATTCCCAAGGTCCTGCAAATCAGGCGAAAATGATGGGGGTATACGTACATCATAATTTCCCTCCCCAAGCCTTTGCGAACCATCCACCAACGATCTAATCGGTCGATGTAAAATACGATACGTAAAAAACCAGAGTCCAGCAGTAAGGATCATCAGCAGCGAAATTTCAACAACAAGACGCTCATAGACCCTCATCAATGCTGTATTGTATTCAGGACCATAATCATATCTTATAAATAATAATCCAATTTTGTCTGATCGAATATTGTTTATGCCCGGATCCATCTGCAACGGAAAAGCACCCGTTATTTTTTTTTCGTCTTCATTACTCCACGTAACTCCTCGATATTGCCGTATGGCCTGATGAATTAATTGCCACTCCTTTGGATAAATTTTATTCTCAGGCATATGGTAAAGCATTTCAAAATGGTTGGCCGCAATCACTTTTTCACGCTCGTCCAGAACAAGTATCAACTCCATTCCAGGCAATGTTGACACAAAGGTAACTTCCTGTTTTAAAGCATCAAAATTTTTTGTTCGTATCAAGCGATTGAAGCTACCCTGCATCCAGTTCATTCGCATACGAAGCTGTTGGTTTGAATTATTGCGATACGCACTGAGAGTTGTCGGCAACTCAATAAATAGAGCATTTAATACTAGAATAAAAGCATATGCAACCAGTATCAGTGGAATAAGAAGCCTGATTCGCAATAAATTTTTCCACCATTTCATGGATAAAGCTCCAGTAAAGAATGATGTGGAAGAATATAATCCGAAGCTCCGCCCCTTTCCAAAATCCTTGCGTTTAACATTTTACTCTCAAGCAAATCTATGCTTTTCTTTATTTTAACTGTATTTCCATAAAGTTTCTGCTTATTCTCTCGAGAATCCGGAATGGTTAAACCATCAAAAGATTTACGTGTTTCTTCCGGACTAATTCCCAACCGATGAGATATGATTTCATAGGATCGCGCAGGTTCATTTTTAATTAACAGTTGAGCCGAGTACCAGCCTTTCAGTAAAATCTTAACCGAACCAGGATTTTCTTCGAGAAAATTATTTCGAACTA
>JBNKQE010000357.1:0-4892 GCA_050295715.1 Leptospirales bacterium | reverse complement strand
ATAAGAGTGCAACTGCCAGACGCGAAGAGATGATTAATAATTCCAGGAATGGCAAGATACTGCTGGGGACGGTGGGTATAATCTATCTGATCAATGTTGTCGATTCCTACTGGACCGATGTGGATCTGAATATTGAAAACGAATTCGCACTGGGGGAAAACTCCGGAAGATGGACCCTTTCGATGGAGCCCGGAGTAAATAATTATACAGAAAAGACATATACGATCGGATACTCCATGCAGTTCTGAATGATTCAGATTGTTAGAAAATATTATTATTTACACACCTCCATTTAACATTTTTTTTGTATCTTTTTTCCTGAAAATTTGATGTATCACCTATTTTACAGCGGAATACTCTTGTCAATTAACCTGATATTGATTTAACTATTTTATAAAGCGTTAAATTTGTTTGCAGTATAATGGACCGGTGAGCATATTTCTCAAATAATTGTTTAACCTGTTATACATTAATATTTGTTCCTAACATTTCATGGCAGTCCGATGAAGAATCTAATACCAAAGAACTATTTTCACTACATCTTTCGCATTAGTTTATCAGCTGTAGTGTTGTTCGCCTACTCCTGTAAAAACTCAGCAGGAGATCTCTCACCCGAGTTCTTTTTACTCGATAGTCTGGCAGCTCCCACTTACAGTATCAGTGGAACAGTGCATGGTCTAACGGGAGATCAGAATTTTGTCCTGTCGAACCAGGCGGTCTACCGGGACTATATTAACAGCAACTCAATTATTGATACTGTCAGCCTGGCTGGTAATGGCCCTTCAACAGCCGGACTGGATCTCTCCTTTACTTTTAATACTGAGTTAAGTACAGACTCCACATACTCTGTTGGAGTTCAGGACTATCCCCTCAATCCGGCTCAGATCTGTACAATTGCCGGCGAATCCGGAACCGTCTCAAATGCCGATATAACAAACGTTGTTGTTAACTGCGGTGATGGTTACTTGCTCGAAGTGACGGCCCTGGCCGATACGACTACTGGAATACTCGGATCTGGTTTGATAGTCTCTCATCTGGGAACTGATGGTTCCACGGAATCGCTGCAGATTCCAAATCCCGGGCAACATGCCTTCCATACTCCAATCTACCTGGGAACGAACACCGATCTGACGGTGGATGTTCAGCCTTCCAATCCCTGGCAGACCTGTACGTTTACTCCCAGCACGATTACGGCCCCGGGGGGAGCAAATCCAATCGCGACCACACAGCTCCAGTGCCTCACAAATACATATAGCGTGGGAGGAACAATCGCAGATCTCTACGAAACCGGACTCGGGCTCCAGCTTGACTATACTTACAATGGGACACCGGGAACCCTGACAGCCAACCCGGGTATCAATGCAACATCCTATACCTTTGGAAATATCGAGAGCAGTTCCACATATACAGCCTCGATCACCTCCCAGCCGGCGGGGAGTACATGCTCTATTCCATCGGCGGCAAGCACGGGAACCGTAGGAGGAGGCAGTGTGTCGATTCCCGTGAATTGCTCTTTTTCAACTATTCAGGTGGATGGAACAGTGACCGATCTGCGCGGATCGGGCCTGAACCTGAATCTGAGCTATACACAGAATTCCACCGGTGCAACGGGAGGCGAGAATATCACGGTACCTGCCGGGAGCACTTCTTACGCATTTTCCGGTGCCATCCCCTATGATTCGAACGTAACTGTAACGATTACAGGAGACACGACCACCAACCCTTCTCAGAGCTGTGCATTTGCAGGGCCTACTCTATCCCATACGTTTACTACCGGATCGACGAATTATACCCTGCCCGATATTATATGCACGACAGATACATATACACTGTCGGGAAATGTTCTATCCGGCGAGATTATTGATGATGTTACATTGACCGTGAATTGGAACAATCCCGTATCAGGCATCGGTTCGGATACGGCTACGATTACACTGGGCCACACAGGCACATTTGATTTCACTTCCGCTCCCCTTTCACTGGAGAGCGGAACAACATATACGACCGTCATCACCAATCAGCATGCGGCGCAGCAATGCTCCATCGCATCGGGAAGTTCGGGCACAATCACAACGGCCAATCAGGTGGTTGAACTGAACTGTAGTCCGCTGAAGGTTGTACAGGTCAATGTATCCAACTATCTGGGAAGCGGACTGGAACTGGATATCGGAGGTGCACTGGAGACAGTTCCTGCAGGCACAACAACCTATGTAAGCCCTCAGGTTTTTGATACATCGTCTACCCTGACATCTTTTGGAGTAAACGCGGATCCGACAAATCCCTGGCAGACATGTACATGGAGTGGAACACCGGCTCTTACATATAACTTTTCCGGCGGGAACTACGTTACATCAGTATCGTGTGTTACCAATCAATATAGCATCGGCGTAAATATCTCGGGCTATACGGTTGTCCCATCCGTCAGTGGTGACCGGTTGAAAATAACCAACTCTTACGATTCGGCAGTCACAACATTTGCTTCCTCAACGGGTAGTCTGACGAACACTCCTTTCGACAGCGGCACAACCCACAACCTGACCATCACCAATCCGGTGAACCCCTGGTATACGTGTGCTTTCGATGACTCTGGTACGGGCGCATCATCAGCTACAATAACAAACACAGGTATTATAAAAACAATTACATGCACCGAGGTCCAGGGAAGCCTTGTGATCCAGCCCACCGGTGTAACAAGCACTGTCCCTCTGAACTATGCCTGGACACCACCGGGGGGATCGCTTTCGTCTTCCTCCTTGAATGTCATTTCGGCGCAGAACGGCTCCAACGTTGCTGTTACAAATATTACAAACGTCCATGCCGGTGGAACTTATACCGTGAGTATCGCATCCCAGCCCGATCCTGATCGCTTCTGTAGCCTTTCGCCGGATCCGGCAACAGGAATCCTTCAGCCGGGAACCAATGCTGTAGCTCTGGACTGCACAAATAGACCGACGGTTACGAGCATTACAACAACACATGGAACCAGATGGAATAAAGCGGCAGATGTGATCAGTCTTACTTTGAATTTTTCTGAGAACGTCAATGCAAGCGGAGTCAGTATCGCACTTAATACAGGTGGAACAGCCAGCTGTACGAATGCAAGCGGGGTGTCTTCGCTTACCTGTACGTATACTGTAGGCGCAGGACAAAACAGCGCCAATGCTTCGACTCCGATTAATAAAAGCAGCACAACTGCCATTACGGGAACGGTTACATCGAGCTCCACGGGGCTTGCTGCGTATCTTACATATACCGGATCCATTACTTTCAATGGTGGAACAAATGTATACGTGGATACGGGGATTCCTTCGCCACCTGTTTCCGGTGCGATCAGCAATCCGTCCGCCGGGCGAGTGAATTTTGCCTGGACAAATGGAACCGATACCCTTTCGGGTTGGGCTTCCAATCGTTACAGTGTATGCGATGGGACGATCTGTGAGCCCTATGTATCTACAACATTGAACTCCCTCAGTTTATTAAAACTGACAGGAAAACAGTATTACCTCCAGGTGCAATCGGTTGATGCTGCGGGAAACAGAAGCAACATTACAACCACAGCATCCATAAAGAGTGGACTGAGGCTCTTTATCTCGTCTACACCTATCGTGCCCAATGCAAGCAGTATGGCTATTATGGACAGTACCTGCACCGGCGATTCTTCGATGATGAGCAATCCAAGCCCTAATGTTAAGGCTCTTGTTGCGTTCAGGACTTTAGACGTTTATGATAGTTCTATTCTTCCTGATGGAGGCCGTAGATGGGGTGATGTAATCAATCTGGCCTGGAAATATTACTCCCATCACAATGCCTCCGGAGGCAGTATGTTCTCTGGAAATCCAACGTTTATACCAACTTCATTGAGTACTGCAGTTTATCCCGGAAACTCCACTCCGGTCTTAACTGGCTTTAATACGAGTAACGCACTTGCTGATTTTCGCACATGTGGCAATTACAGGAAAACCTGGAATGTTACTTTCACGTATTCATTTAATACCGGGATCCCGGCATCGCAAATGGCAGCCTGGATTTTCTCCGGAACAGGTTTGCCCAATCAGGTATTGTGCAATTCCACACCCGTTCAGATTTATTGCGTAGAAGAACCGCGGTGATGTTGCACTGCCTGATGAGCTAATTTATCCTGCAGATAGAATGGGATATGCCCCCGTATCAAAATCCAGGACAGGTGACGTCAGTAAAAAAATACACAGTATTATTTCTTTTATTTGTTCTGTTTACCGGTGAGCTATTAGCCTATCGCCCTCCCCGCTCGCCTGGTGTTTACGTAGAAGAAATTGATGGGAGCCAGCGAAAAATAGAAGGAGTGCCCACCGGTATTCCACTCTTCACTGGATATACAGAAAGCTTTAATCCTGTATAAAAGACTCGCACGGATTTGCCGAAAAAGATTACAAGCTTACAGTCCTACAGAAACACATTCGGGGCCATGCAGGGTGAGATGTTACGATGCTGCTTCTCGACTCAAAGATGTTTTGCCATACTTGACACGCGACGCCCCGGAAAAAGCGCCAGAAATGATCTGGAAAATTTTCGCTCTTTGCTTCCGTCGTAAAATAGCTCCTGGGGAGCTGCCTACTATCCCTGGGTTGTATCATCTAACAATAGAGTGGTTCCTGCATCGGGTGCTATCGCATGAACATACAGCAATACCGATCGGAGCCGTGGTGTTTTTAAGGCCCCGGCCAATATAGAGATCCAGGGGATAAGGGGGCTCTCTCTAAATATTGATAATGGTCTTGCGAATCGCATAACCAATGATCCGACCAGCGGCATCAGCCTGAATCCTGTAAGATCTCTTCCTGGACGGGGGATTCGTGTATCGGGTGCGAGAACCCTGAAAAGTCAGTCCGGGAGAAACCATGACCAAAAAAGAT
>JBNKQE010000356.1:0-4967 GCA_050295715.1 Leptospirales bacterium | reverse complement strand
CTGTTGCAACTCCGCCAAATGCATCTCAATACCCGGGATCAGTTATTGTTAAAGAATAATAATATTGTTGGACGTAACGTCTTATATTGAAGGAGAATTGTATGAAGAACAGGTCATATTTTCCAATATCCCTATCTATCGTTTTAGCTCTGGGGATTGTACTATTTGGGACGCGAGCTTATGGAGCTGATCCCGGAGAAATGTTATTCAATCAACATTGTGGCAGTTGTCATACTATAATGCCGCCTCCAGAAAAAGCTCCTCCGGTCTATGGTATATCCAGGCACTATGGTATGAGATATTCTAAAAGGGATCAGTTTGTAGATGCCATTGTTCGCTATGTGAAAGATCCTGCGAATACCGTGGCGCTGATGCCTCTGGCCAAAAAAGAGTTCGGGGAAATGGCTCCGATTGTTTTACCTGATGAAACATTGAAGAAAATTGCTGATTTTATCTACAGGACTGGGCCTCAGAAGGGTAAGGGGCCTTACCGTAGACGATAAGAGAGATACATAACGCAGGTCTGTACTGATTTTATGACCTGCGTTATGTATGATTTGCATTTCAATTGATGTAATGTTCAACCTGCTTGAGTAATGGCCCCGGTATAAACTCATGGTTATCCAGAATGCCATCTATAAGTGAATCCAGGTGTTGTCTGTAGAATGAGAGTTTTACAGATCGGTTATCTTTATGTTTTACATTGATTCTGGAATCTGAAACTTTGTAAAATTTAGTATTTTCTTGATAAATGCTTGATTTCATAAATGCTGTCCTGTATAAATTGTTTGTATTTACAGTATGTATAATACTTCCCCCCTGTGACATTTTTTTGAGATTCATAAGTGATTGGTTTAGATTTATAGAAAAAAAGGCCCGGTGAGTTTACCGGGCCTGGATGGATTCGTGTGAATATTATTGATGGGTTGGAATATTCACTCTGTGGTAAACCACAGGTTCATCTATCAAGACTTAGAAGTATACACGATTTTAGATTTATGACAACTACCCAATTGGGGTAGATGGTAATAAGTTGAACCGTTATGGCGGTAAAAGTAGCAGCTTTTGCGTTTTTTTAATGTAGCAATTCTGGTCAGATTTACTAGAATTGCAAATAGATAGGGCTCCGGGGTTAAAACCGGAGCCCTGGTTGATCAATTCTGGCTTCTGGCCGGAAGAGACTTCTTTAGAATATCAATGAACAAGAGCAGGGCGCCAAGGATAATCACACCATCCGGAATGATTCTTGCCCATAACCAGGGTAGAACTTCCTCAATTGTTTCCCGTGATCTTGCCACGTAATATCCGGACTCAAAAGCGGTGGCTGTCTGGTGCAGGCCGATATAGAGTGTTGGAATTGCGAAGAGAACTATTCCAACTGTAACAAGCACAAATGCCCATTTGCCCGTTGTATCGCTCCAGGGGAGACCTTTTGCCTGAGCTCTGGTTCTCGCAACAATGTACAGAAAGGCAATGGATATGTATCCAAATGCGCCCAGTAATGCTACATGACCGTGCGGCATAATCAGGTATGTTCCATGCGAGTAGTAGTTAACTACAGGAAGATTTGCAATCATTCCCAGAAATCCTGCACCGAACCAGTTCAGAAATGCTGATCCCGTAAGCCACATGAAAGGCAGAGTAAACTCAAAAGCATTTCCTTCGCTCTTTATATGCTTGTACTGTTTCCAGGCTTCGATCATCAAAATAACCAGTGGAATTGGCTCCAGAGCAGAGAATACACTGCCAACAGCAATCCAGTATTCATCAAGTCCCTGCCACCAGTAGTGGTGTCCAACCCCGAGCATTCCTGACAGAGCAACAAGAAAGAGTTCAAACAACAAAACTCGTTCAGCTGTTTTTCTCCCAACCAGTCCCAGTGCCACGGCAAGAAATGCCAGAACTCCTGCGGAGAATAATTCAAATGTTAACTCCACCCACAGGTGAACAACCCACCAGCGATAGTAGTCGTCCATAGTGTAATTTGGCATGATCTTATGAAAGGGAGCCATCCCTGCCATGTAAAGTGTTGCCACGCCAAAAGCTGACCAGAGGATTGTCCCGACAAGAATTGTATTTTCTTTCGCTTTTCGTATGGTAGAATAAACCATTAAAAACCATAGTACAAGACCTATCACAAGACCCGTATCCCATACGCGGCCCAGATTCAAATATTCGCGGCCTTCATTGCCAAACCAGAACCAGAGATCTCGCATCTGACCCTGGGCACCGAGATAGATACCGATAAGACCGCCACCGCCAACAACAAGTAATGCGACGTAAAGAAGGTTAACTAGCCACGGAAATCGTAGATCTTTTCCTCCAACGAGAGGTGCGATAAAAAGTCCCCCGACAAGCCATCCTATCGCCACCCACAGAATGGCAAGATTTATATGCAGTGCCCGGGTAATATTGAACGGCATAATCTCCTGAGAGATTAAAAAGTTTTCAGATGGCTCTGTATAAATATGTGCCAGGTATCCTCCAAGTACGGTCTGCAGCAAAAAGAAAAGAGCGACGATGGGCAGGTATTTCAATAACTTTTCCTGCGAAGGGAAAAGCGATGTGATTTTCAGCGGTGTTTCCCTTGTCTCCTCTTTGCCAATCAGAAATTCATAAACAAGATAGATAATTAATATTGTGAAGGTCCAGAGTATCAAAGTTTGAGCCAGAGACCATATAATGGAACTCCATCCGATATTTTGATCCAGCATGGGCTCGGAGGGCCAGTTATTGGTCCACGTGCGGTTTTTTCCTGGTCGTAAAGTCGTTGCCGACAACTGTCCCCAATCGACAAAGGCTGCAATTGTTGAGGCTTCCTGCCTCGTAATGATTCCGCCTCTCCATGCATTTTCCTTATTACCATTGACGAGAAAATCGATTAGATAATCTCTGTTGGACAGGTATGCATCAGCCGACTCCTTTGAATAGACAACTTCCGTTTCCTTAAGTGAAGTGTTTCTAACATCCTGAATTGTGCTGGCTTTAACCTGGGCAATCTCGATGGGATCCAGTTCACTCATTCTTTTTCCATGAAGTTTTTGTGCATATGCCTCATTTAAAAAAACAGCCCGTCGATGCATAAATTCACCGGCGAACTCCGGTCCGAGATAAGCGCCCATTCCGAGCATTGTTCCATAATCCATTAAGTCAAATTGTTGAAATAAGGCTTTTCCGTTTACGACATCTTCTCCGGAATACAGCGTGCGCCCATCTTCAGTGCGAACTGTTTGCGGAATCGGCGGAACCTCTTTGACCATATAGGCTGAAAGCCCGATCAGCGTCACAGCCATTATAATGGCGATGCTCCAGAATCCCACATAGAGCCCTTTTTTGCTCATCAAGCGATCGAGAATATTCTCTTTCATCTAATCCCCCTTGTATACTCTGCAGGACAGATTTTTACGAATCCGCCCTGTCTTTATATTAGGGTGTATATATAACTACCATATATGTATGGTATATATGCCCCAATTGTGATAAATAGAGATACAGGAGTATGAAATATAAAATAGTAAATACCATGTCAAGATGGTATTTAAAGATTTCGGGGCAAAAATTAAATTTTTTATCCAATACAACATGGCTGGAATGAATTCCAGAATCATTAAAGGAATTCTATCTTCGGCGGGAAAGTGTGGGACTCCCGGATTTGATTGAATGATACGTTTACCAGGACTGTTTTATGTGCAGTAGCCTGGTATCATTTCGGCAGAGTGTACTGATGACAGAAATGATACCAGGCTCATAACTACATTATAAGTGAACTTTATTAACTGAGCCGTGTATCGGGGTTGTTTATTAGATCGGAGAGGCGAAGTCCCTGGAGGGTTGCAAGCAGATTACTGCGAATATGAATCCAGTAGCTGTGCATGGCGCATGCCTGGTTTTCGTTGCACTTTTCAAGTCCCAGTGCACATCGCTGGAGGTCCTCAGGATCTTCCACCGATTCGTAGATTTCCAGTAAAAAAATATCTTCTCCGGGTTTGTTCAGGGTATATCCGCCGTATTTGCCCATTGTTGACTGGACCAGATTACAGTGAGTCAACCTGGTCAGCAGTATTGTGAGATATTTGTAGGGGATCTTCAGGGCTTCGTGCATCTCCCTTGCATTTATTGTCCGGTCGGGATTTCGTCCCAGGTAGACAAGAATTCGAATTGCATACTCTGTTGTTTTATGAAAACGCATGATTGTATTGTGATTCTTTATTTCTCAAAGATTTGATTGTTTCCTGGTCTCTCGATTGTGAATGTATTCCCTGGCTTCCAGGTCAAGGGCATCCAGGTCAAGCCTCTCTTCAATGAGCTTTCTAATCCTTTTTGTCATTCCGGGTCCCCGTCCGTAGGTAGAAATAAATATGGAAAAGTATTTTCGGACCAGGGCAGAGGGGGATATAAAATCCGATCTCTCCACATGATCTACAAAATTAACAGGAATTCCTCTCTCTCTTGCCTCTTTACTAATTTCACTCTCTACATTGGAATTATTTACCCCGGAATAAACCAGATCAAAACCCTCCATATCACCTGGTTTGTAAGGTCTTTGAATTGTCTTAATCCAATCCTTATCAGTAAACTCCGGTCTGAACTGAGAGGATATTACAGTAATGGTTATCCCCAGCTGAGAAAGACTTCTAAGTTTTTGTGCACATCCCGATCCGGCACCAATAAAGAGAATTCGCTTCTCTGTTATATCAAACAGGATGGGAAGGTAGATTCGGTCTTTCTTTTCCATAAAACCATGAACCGTTTCTTCACAGGCTTTGGAAACGAAAATATTAAGGTTTTTTGATGAATATTTGCAGTAAATGATTGTTAAAAGTCTGTAAGTGTGACAAATCAGCCAATATTATATCATTCTGTATGAAAACCAATAAAAATGATTGAAAAATACAAAACCTGTCATAATACAATGGATAAAGTATAGTTTTTATACGAATGATAATTCAGTATCGTTTCAAACGCCA
>JBNKQE010000355.1:0-4971 GCA_050295715.1 Leptospirales bacterium | reverse complement strand
ATGGACGTAAAAAAGTCTTTAATACCTAACCGGACGGTTGACTTTTCCATAAGACTTATGAATCACCGTGGGAAAAGGCAGTACTATTTTTTGCAGGAAGAATAGAGGGTAGCAAGGACGTCTACAGCAGCTTATTTTTCGATTCACCTGCATATTGTTGAAAAAGTCGGTTTGCCGCTGCAGGGCCCCCGCGACGATGAGCCTGTTTCGGGAGTTCCTGCTGTTCAGGTATAAGATTGCCTGGACAAAGTAAGGGGCTTTTGAAAATTTACTTCCCTGTAAAGGATGTATTCCTGTCCGGAACACGCTTATTTGACTTTTATATACTATAGAAGAAACCAGGGAGAATTCAATGGCACATCAATATTCAGTGGAAATACACGAGTTTCTCGGTGATAATCTAAAGAAAGCCCGGAGTGCTCTGGAAGAGGCCCAGAAGGCCGGTGACAAAAAAGCTGTTGAACATCAGCAGGGACGCATTGAAGAGCTCAATTTTTTTAGAACAATGCTCACAGAAAAATTTGATCTTTCCAACCAGAAATACTACTGAGAATAGACTCTCCAGGCTTAAAATATTGCCTGATATTTTTTATCGATGGGTATTTAGGTTAAATAGGATATAAAACATGGCATACAACTACTTACTTGAATTATACGAGACTATTGAACATCGCCTGGAAGAATCCCTGGATAGAATGGAATCCGGAAGTCTCTCCCCGGATGAGATTGAGTTTCAGGAAGGCCGTAAAGAACTCCTGGAAGAGTTCCACCATTTTCTGCAGCACAACTACCATCGCATGCTGCCCCGGAAAATCCGCGAAAGGATTGAAAAGCATGGCGTGAAAGGAATGAACTGAGATCTCCGATCCCGATTACACGTAAATCCAGATTCTCTGACAGGAAATCTCCGGACCAAAAAGAATAAACTGGATTCCCATCGATCCAGCACCCACTGCCCTTGATTTTTTCAAATCAGCCCGGTGTAATACTGACAGCTTTTACCGTCAGATATACAGTTGAGTGAAATTTCAGTTCCAGAGGTCCCTTCATGGATCACATCAGAAAGTTAAAACGCAGGCACCTGTTTTTTTATCTACGGGTTTACGACATGGATAGCGGTGAGCAGATCGGGCATCTGGGAGATTTATCCCAGGATGGACTCCTTGTTGTCTCAGAAAATCCAATTGAATTGTCCAAAATGTTCAATCTAAAAATCAACCTTCCTCAGAGCGCCGGGGAACACAAGTCTCTGAAATTTCGTGCGAAAAGCCTTTGGTCCAACAACGACACAAATCCCAATTTTTACGACACTGGATTCCAACTATTTGGAGTAAGCCCGGCAGATCTCCAGACTCTAACGACCATTTTTGTTCGCTTTGGTTTTGAGGATTGACCTGTACCTCAATTTATTTCTTATCAGAATTTGAAACAAATTGAGCTCTTTTTCGTATCGAAAATCTGCATTATTATCCTGGAATTACATAAAACGCACCTGGTAACAATTGAATGAGAAACAGCCAGACCAGGCATGCGTATATAACAGTCATCGGTCCCATTACGAACTATCAGGAATGAAGTTTCCCGAACCGAAGCTTAAACGAAAAAAGCCGACAATTTAGAGGCCGGCCTTTTCCTGACAAAAAACCATAAATTATGATTCAAAATCCCTGTGCGTTCTTGTTGTTCCAGAACCAAATACAGTAGTCTTCAACAAAATCGTAATTGGGATCGCCCTGGTTAATCACAATCTCAGACATGGGCATCTTTGCCTTCTGACCTTCGATTTCAACCAGGCATATCAGACCGTAGCGATCCAGCTCCTCAGTGTCATCGGGATCCATAACAGCTTCAACGACAACGTTGTGATAGACAGCTGTCTCATCCTGCATCTGCTGGAAAACTCCATCATAGGGAAATTTTACCTGACGGATGAGATAGTCATAAAAGGTTTCAAGTGTTCGGTTATTTACATCGGGAAGCTCATCGGGACCGGCAGCACCAAAGATCTGAGCTACCCGCTCCATAGCCTTTCTTTCCATATCATAGTAAGCGGCCATATCCTGTTCATCATCAGGAAGGAGTGTGGATTTTGTCTCAGATAATGCGCCCGGTACTTTCCCGAATGCATCTTCAATTATAGGAAAATCACTTGTGGATGGAGCCGTATCCATATCGATCATCTCGACAATATACCTCCACTCTTCACCATAATCATAAAGCAAAACCATCCGGCTTCCTATCTGGAAGACATCTTTTACAGTGTTATTTTTAACACTTTTTGATCCCGACTCATCTTCCCCGTCAATATCAGCGAATAGCTCATATGAATTTGTCGATGATTTCCAGTTTTCAATATTATTGAAAAATCCGTAACTGTGATTGAATTCCCGATCGAATTGCTCCAGGATCACACGGGCCATATCAGCAAGTGAATAGCTCTCAGGAACCGAGAAGATCCGAAATGGATTCTCTTCGGGCTGGTTCTCTTTATCGACAAACTCAACTCTGAATGTAAAAGTAATAACTTCCTGTGCTTCTGCCATCATCCAATCGCCCCTTACTCGTATTTCTTCAGCTCTTCCTGGAGCTTCACAACGATATCTTTATATGATTTCGCAACAGGTCCTTCCGGTTCTTTCCATACGATTGGCTTTCCGTCTTCCCCTGACTGCATAATTTCGGTTTGCAGAGGGATACTTCCAAGAACCGGAACTCCATATCGCTCGGTAAGATGTTTGTTTCCATCGTGTGAAAAAATGTGCGATACTCCGCCGCAGTGAGGACAGATATATTCAGCCATATTCTCGACAATTCCAAGGATAGGAACGTTTACTTCCCGAAACATGGCAACCGCACGCTCGGCATCCTGCACGGCCATGCTCTGAGGTGTCGATACAACCACGGCTCCACTGAGATTCGAGAGCTGAGAGAGTGAGATTTGAATATCGCCTGTTCCCGGCGGCATATCCACAATAAGAAAGTCAAG
Organism: Leptospirales bacterium; assembly: GCA_050295715.1. Classification (GTDB taxonomy): domain Bacteria; phylum Spirochaetota; class Leptospiria; order Leptospirales; family Leptonemataceae; genus JBNKQE01. Next base: position 1,985 of record JBNKQE010000355.1, on the reverse strand, counting down.
CTCACCCCATGAAATTTCAAATAGAAGCTGATGAACGGCATTGTTCAACAGTGGTCCTCTCCAGACAACAGCCTGGTGCGGATGAACAAAAAAGGAGAATGACATAAGCTTTACACCGTTTACTTCAACGGGTTTGATTATGTCTTTGCGAACCATTTCAATTTGCACGTCCGAAGGAACTCCGAACATTTTTCCAACGGAAGGACCATACACATCCGTATCGACCAGCCCCACTTTCATACCTGCTGACTGCAGTGCAGCTGCCAGGTTTGCAGCAACTGTGGATTTTCCTACTCCGCCCTTTCCGGAACTAACAGCCAGTATATACTTGATGTTCTCCAGTCGGCTTCTTGAAACCTCCTGATTGAGTTCCAGATCATATACGAATTCAATTTTTAATTTCAGATCCAGGGGAAGGTCTTTTAGTTTTCGACGCACACGAGCTTCCAGCTCGGGTCGAAATTCTTTTACCTCATCGGGAGTCTTTATCTGAACCTCAGCCTCATTGGCTTCAAGTTTCACATCCCCCATCATGTTTAATTCCATGAGGTTTTTATTGTACTGCGGATGCATGATTTCCGAAAAGGCCTTTCTAACTTTTGCTTCCAGTTCTGCTAGTTCCATCAATTTCCTCTAACAAGTCTTTATTTGTATGACCCTGCAGGGCCTTTTTCAATATTTTTGTGACGGCATATGTGTCACAACGATACACTTTTTATTTATATTAACTCAAAAAATCCGTTTTAATCTCATATTTTTTAGGAATCCGGCTGTTTATTCCTGTATGGAGTCATGCATAGCGGTGGATTTAAACGAATTCCTTATTTCAGGCACCGGGATCCGTATCTCCAAGATGTGTTTCAAGAAAGTCCATGACATATCGATCGTTCTTTGCACCGGCAAAACGTTCAATCTCATGCCCTCCCATAAATAGAAGAATACTGGGAAATCCGGATAACTTGTATTTTCCTGCCAGGTGCATGTTATCATCCACTTCAACCCTTGCCAGAACAAACCGACCTTCCATTTCGGTGACAACTCTCTCCAATACCGGCTCCAGTTGCTTGCACGGAGGACACCATTCCGCCCAGAAATCTACAACGACAGGAATTTCTGATGATTTTTTCAATACGAGTTCATCAAAAGTCTCCTCATTTACATTGGTGATCCATTCTGTAAGCAAAACGCAACTCCTCGATCAATACGGACAGGGATTCAACCTGGTAACCGGCCCCCTACCAGAGGTCAAGAGATTTCAATAAGCAAATACCTCAAAACTAAATGCCGTTCCGAGACAATCTTGATATAAATCACAAAGCTTTAGATAAAATGCGGTACAACTGAGTGATACGCTGCAAATGATGTCAGTCCTGATAACACAGTATCTGCAGTGCAGATAAAACTGTCGAAAAAATCCGGGGGGATTTTTATACCGGTCACCAATGGAAAAGAAGTGGAAACATCTGAGCAATGAACTGCTCCCCATAGGCGAGATCGTGGAACGATACCATCATCCCAGGGCCGGGGCACTGGTTCTATTCAGTGGTGAAGTGCGAAATCACCATCAGGGACGCAGTGTAAGTAAGATTGAATATGAAGCCCATGAACAAATGGCCGAAGACTCTCTTGCTCAAATATGTGCCCGGGCAAAAGAAAAATGGGAACTTCACGATGCCTTCTGTATTCACCGCCTGGGACCGGTAGAAATTGGTGAATCATCTGTGGTTGTTATTACGTCCTCTTCTCACCGCCCCCAGGCTTACGAGGCAAACCGGTATATAATCGACCGCCTGAAAGAAGAGACTCCAATCTGGAAGCATGAGTTTTTCGAAGATGGAGAGAAGACGTGGCATTGAACCAACTTTGATTGCAGCCTCACTTTGCGTTCAATGAGTCTTATTGAACTAAGTCTATAACTGCTATTCCCGATGGCTTGATGCCAATACCGTGAGTCATTCAATTCGTAAGAAGGGATTCGTAAAGAG
>JBNKQE010000354.1:0-5004 GCA_050295715.1 Leptospirales bacterium | reverse complement strand
TATTCTTCGCTCAACAGCATTGACCCGGTTCTAATCAATGTTGCGACAGGGATGGGGCTAACGAGAATCCAGAAACTTATTTATGTAGAACTTCCCCTCTCTGTACCTGGAATCCTTGCGGGAATCCGAACAGCTACGGTGATAAATATTGGGACGGCTACTCTTTCGGCATTTATCGGTGCAGGGGGACTGGGAGAGCCAATTGTTACCGGGCTTGCTCTTAACGATCAAGGGTTAATTCTGGAAGGTGCTATACCCGCAGCTCTGCTTGCCATTTTCGCCGAACTTATTCTGGAGGGGATTGAGAGAAAGCTGGTCCCGGCTCATCTTCATCAGAAAACAGGTAACTGAAGAAGTCCGAGAGAGTCAGAGTTTTTGGTCCATTATTCCAATTCGCTTTTAGCCATTCGGTCAATAACACTTTCAATATCAACATTGAATCTGTTCCAGATATTATTGCGAGTCATATCATATTGAACAAGGGCAATATTAAATGATATCTGAGCGCGCATATAACCGAGTCGAGCCTGAAAGAGCGCATCCAGAGCATTCTTTACAGCTTCGGCTGTGAATCTACCCTGTCTGTATCGAGTCAGAAGTCTATTATAAAAGACCTGCGTTTGCTCCATCGCATACTTCGCATTATTCAATGAGTCGTGCGAGACTTTAATAGTCTCGTATCCCTGAGCCAGCTCATCATGTATTTTACGTTTCAGCTCTTCTTCCTGAATCGACAACTGTTTGAGATTGATCTTCGCATTTCTGCTATCAACGTGAGCGCCCTCATCCCAGAGCGGATATTCCACACGAAATTGAATGGATGACTCAGGATAAGTTCCGCGGGGAACAGCGTTATAGGCTGTATTTCCATGCAAACCCTGGTCCCTGCTGGAATACTTACCGCTTAAAGTCATGGATGGGAGCAGGTTATTCTCTGCAATTTCTGATGACATTTTGACATTTTCTTTTTGCAGCTTGATACTTCTAAAATCGGGCCGTGTAGAGTAAGCCATTTCAATATCTTTTTCCAGATTCATTCCTTCCGGAATATCTGTGGCAAGCTTTGTTGCACCTGAAAGTTTAATGTCAGGATCCAGATTCATTGTACGCAACAATTCTCTACGCTTATTATTTCGCGATACTTCCGCCTGCTTCAGTGCACTTTCCGATTGCGCAAGAAGAGCATTCCATTGATTAACTTCAAATGGTTCCGCCAGACCTATTGCCGTTTTTCTTCTCGTAATACCGGTTATACTTTTCAGATTATCAAATAAAAGCTTCTGGGTTTCAAGATTCTCTTCCTCTATCGCCAGACTCCAATAATCAATCATCGCCTTAACAACCAGGTTACTGAGCTGGTAGGTCAGATTTTCTCTCTGTATGGAAGTATTGTTTCGTGCTATTTGATTGATACGTTCTTGAGAATAGCCAAAAGAATTCTTCAATAACTCCTGACTGAGTGTGACGGATAAAGCGCCTGTATGAACGGGAGGCTGTTTAATCAAAGATAGAAACGAACCCCCGGAAAGCATGGCAAAACTCCCTTCTCCCGCATTCGTATCATACCGGGAATCAGAGACTTCCAGTTGCACCATAGTACCTGTCGAGAACAATCGAGAGACCCCGGCTTTCAGTGCATCTGATGTCGTTACATTTCCCATAATAGGACTTGAAAACTTTGTATTATCTTTTTTTACATATCCTTCGTAAGCGGCATACAATCTTGTTGTGTATTTAGATTCTTCTTTTTTAAGCTCTGTATCGGATTTAATAATTTCATATTGCTGCAAACGTACCGTGTTATTGTGATCCAGAACCACACGAACAACATCATCAAGACTGAGCTCATCAACTTCACCCTTCTCATTCATTGGTAAAGTCGAGACAATTGTGCCGGAACTATTTGAAGCTTCCGGTTCCGGAGTTGATAAACCTTGATCTCTCTTTTGAGAAGAGGTTTCTGAGGATGGAATATCCTCCAACAGCACATCTCCCGAATTATCCTGATCTTTTTTTTCTTCACCGGTAGTACATCCGACAGAGAGAACGAGTATAATTAGTGCATAGGTGAATCTTTTTACCATAGTAATTCCTTAATTATGGAAACCCCTGAAGTTCAGAAACAATAATTTTATCTTACTTAAAAAAAGGGATAAGACAAGAGATTGTAGTTGCTTCAGCTGCAATCCCGGCTCAGGTTGTGCTATTATTTCCTCAAAGAGTTTAGAGAATGTCAGAGAATTTTCTCATAAGAGTAATCATTACCCTCAGTTTTTCAGTTTTTTTGACCCCGATCAGCTACTACGCGGTTCCCCCTGATTCATATTTTTTTGATGATGGTTTTTTTGTTATGCCGGTACCGAATACTCAAAATGACCGGAAAATGGTTAAATTGTTCTCTTCCCCCGTATTAAATTCGAAGCTGATACTGGAATCAGCCCGAGAACAAGAAAAAATAGTAAAGAATGTATTATATCAGAGACGAAAAAAATTACATACTCTGTATTGTTCCTCCCCCATAAAAAACAGAAGGCAGTTCATAGAAATAACCGGAAACCAGATCAAAAATGAAAATATCTATCAATCGAAACTGGCCCTTCATTTTGATTCTATGGTTAGATCATGGCTCGAGAGCAGACTTGAAAATTCACCCTTTATTACACACAGAAGAAAAGTCTCAAAAACCGGAATTCCCGACAAACGCGATTTTCTGGTCGAAACCGAACTCTCCCGTTCAATGGAAGCGAGAAAAACTGTCGAACGAATACTGCAGGAAAGACGAACCGATATTAAAGAGTTCTGGTTGAACCTCCTGGAAGAGCTTGAAAAGAATGCCGATTCGACAGAGGAAGAATGTCTGCAGGATATTGATCTAACAGAATATTTCCCGAAAAAGAAGCTACTGGAACCCGCAGCTCTTGCACGTTATCAATTTTTATCTACACTGCCGGATGGTGTTCGCTTTGAATACTTTTTGCTGGTATCCCCGAAAAAATAGTCCTATTTCTTCTACAAAAAATGCTTTTTTCGGGTATTTATAAGGGACTAAATAGTCCCCAGGATTTTAAAAAATGACGATACTTTACCTATGACAATCCGGGGTTATGTCTTAAAGGCCAGTTCATCTTTTATTCTAATTATTATATCATTACTACCACTTGCTGTGAACGGACAGACTGTGGCGATGGGCGGCAGGAATCAGCCACTCTTTGAAAAAATCCATTTTATGGGAACCGAGAGTATACCCGGTTCGGATTCAACACAGGATATCATTCTAAAACCTCAAACAAGGGCAGCAGGTGATGATAACCTGCTGGTACTGGACTTTGAAAATGAAATTCCCATTATGCTGATAGATGAATCTGGAAATTATCAGGTAAAAGAATCCGGATATATAAAAAACAGCGATGCACGAAGCGGTCAATATGCAGCCCTTTTCCAGTTACCCGATCACGGCGTAGCAATTGCGGCTCCCGAAGAACTCTGGCCCGGTACTGATACACTTGATGATTTCACTATTGAGGTGTGGATTAAACCATTTCATTATTTTTCAAAGAATGATATATTCAAGAAGACCAGTACACTGGATGGTCTTCATAGAGGAATGACCATTGGTATTCAAAAAGCTCATTTAGTTGTATCTTTTGATAGAATGTTCACAGACCGGTACGGTGGTCTGCATTCATTGAAACTTATATCAAGATCTGAAATCAAGCAAAAGCAGTGGACTCACGTGGCTTTAAGCTACAATGCAGCCACCGGAAAAATTGTACTCTTTATTGATGGTCAGGAAGAGAGTGTAATTTTTGCAAAAAAACAGAGTGAAATATTAAGAGCCTCTTTTCACCCTCTTGACCGATCTCCCATTCTTATCGGTTCCAGATATTCCGGTCTTATGGATGATTTTGTAATCAGTCAAAAATTCATTGATGGTGAAAACCTGAATCAACTTCGCAGTACGCCATACAGGCCTCTTCGTCTTAATTATTCAGATATGACCTTTCGACAGGATACCGGGATTGCAGTAAGCGAAGTCATATCACTTTCCAGAACCGGAAAACCAGGCTATGCCGTTATACATTTTGAAGCAGAGGAGACGGGAGGATCACAGATTGAATTCCAGGTTCGATATGCAGGATCATCATTCTCAAGCGATGCCAGAGATACTGGAAAACTGCAGTGGCATGTTGTCGAAAATGGCAGCCACTTACCTGAAAAGATTACGCATATTCAATGGAGGGCAATTTTCAAGTCAGATGCTCCGGGAAAAAGCACTCCTGTCTTAAAAGAGGTCTCGCTTCAATTTACAAGTCCTGCACCGCCCTCTGTTCCGGATGGTCTGCATGTTATTGACGGTCTGACTGAAAATGATACAATCGCTATTGCCTGGAAGGGCAATCCTGAACCGGAGATCGAAAGAGAGGGAGGCTATATAATATACTACGGTCTTAAACCGGGAGAATACCATGGTCGTATCAAATACAAGCAGTTCTATCCGGAGGCTCTTCCAATTCGCGCCAGTAAAGAAATCCCTCTCTCCAGAACGGAGAAAAGACTGAAGGATACAAACCCCGGTGCTCTGGATAAAAAAATGGCCGGGGAAATACGAATGATAATTGATAATCGCGTTATTGAAGAAAATATTCTGGCCGGGGAACGACGAGAGATGATGCCTCCGATCCGCCCTGGATTTACGTATTATATCGCAATATCTTCTTATGCGCAAAGCAGCGGAGAATCTGAACTGTCTCCTGCAATATCAGTCAAACTAAGACGATCTGCAGATTTCAAACAGGATTTATGATGAAAATACCTTTATTAGAAATCTTAAGTAGAAAGATTATTTGCTAAGAAAGAAGGGTGAACACTGTCAAATTGTGGAGTACTGCCCTGATGGAAACCAGAGTAATCATTGTAGCCAATCAAATGGTTTTGAAAAACTACGAGATTTATCCTCTGGTATCCACAAGACTACCTGTCAGGGGTGATGGATCATTCTGTAAT
>JBNKQE010000353.1:0-5013 GCA_050295715.1 Leptospirales bacterium | reverse complement strand
GTTCCCCCTTATTGATTAATATTGTAACAAGTCCCAGGTGTGCATCCGGTGATCCGGGTTCAAGTTTAATGGCCTCTCTAAAGTAGAGTTCGGCCCGATGATTATCACCACCGTACAGCCTGTCATTTCCAAGTGCTATGATCGGATCGGCGCTAAATGGATTGATATGGCTCGCTTTTATCAGTGCTCCCCGTCCTTCAATAGTATTGCCACGAGAGAGAAGGGATTGACCAAGATTTGTATAACAGGAGTCGCATTTTTTTATGAGTGCTATACTTCTGCGAAAATATTCAACAGCATCATCGTAATCCTTCTTTATAAAAGCCATGCGTCCTGCATTATAAATTGCAGGGAAAAAAAGAGGATTTTCACTTGCGAGATCCTTAAATCTACCAGTAACAGCGAGTATCTCATTTTTGTCGTTCTGACTGATTGCACTTAAAGCATCCTCTACCGTTTTATTGTTTCTAATTCCAGGTGTATAACTGTTGTTTGAGTTCGCTTTAATTGCAGTAAAATTAGAGCCTGTTGTTATTATGAAATCAAACTCATTTCTTTTAAACGTTTTATCGGGAACATTGATACCGGGATATGCAATAGAGTCATCCGGGTTAATGAGTGGATCGTCGTTGAAGCTCTCCGTACTGGCGGGAGTGTCCATTGCACTCCATATATCGTCAATGGTCTGACAGTGAATTATATCCGGTGTGTTTACAAGAAGAATTCCAGCCAGTATGCATTGATTCCAGAAAGCTGGAAAACTCAGCGTTCCTGCAGGGTATGATTCAGGGGTTCTCTGTTTTCTTTTACCGATCATTATTGCCTGGTTTTCCGGGAAGCAATCGCAAATCTATCCAGGAATATCCGTTACTAATATCATCGGCATTTACAAAAAAATGTAAAGTCACCGTTTGGCTGTCAGGGTGGGTATTGCACGCAGCAGTTTTTTTGTATAAGGGTGTTGCGGATTATCGGTCACTCTGGAGGTTTCTCCCAGTTCCACAATCGAACCATTTTCTATTACAGCAATTCTATGTGAAATGTGTCGAACAACCGCCAGGTCATGAGATATAAATAGATAGGTGAGTCCCATATCCTTCTGTAAATTTGCCAGCAGGTTTATAATCTGGGCCTGGATGGAAACATCAAGAGCACTCACGCTTTCATCACAAACAATAAATTCCGGTTCAAGAACGATAGCTCTAGCAATACTGATTCTCTGCCGCTGTCCGCCGCTGAATTCATGTGGGAAACGGTGCAGTATTTGTGAGGATAAACCGACTTTTTCCAGAGAGTGAATGACACGCTCTTTATGTCTGCTGCTGGATTCACCCGGAAAATGAATGCGAAGTCCTTCTTGAATCAGATCTCCAACTCGCATTCTGGGATTCAAGGAGGAGTAGGGATCCTGGAAAATGATTTGTAGCTTTTTTCGTAGAGGTCTAAATTCCCCGGGGCTCAAGCTTGAGAGCTCGCGCACATGATCTCTGCCATGATATGAAATTTTACCGGAATNGAGAGGAGTCAGGCCGAGTATGGCACGGCCGAGTGTTGTTTTTCCACAACCAGATTCACCAACAAGGCCAAGAGTCTCTCCGCGATAGATCGAAAGATCAATATCTTTTAGTACCATATTCCAGGATTTGACTCTCTGCAGTAAACCTGAATGAATCGGGTAGCCGACAGAAACGGTATCCATTTGTATCAATGTGTCGTTCATGAAGGCTACCTCGGTGTTACATTACCAGTTTTTCTTGTTGGCAAACAACTCTTTTAGTGCTTTAGGAAATGTCCAGCGCGGTTTCATTGAAGCCGGGCGTGCCTTGACTATCATAGGTTCCCCGGTAAACGGATTGGTTGCCTTTCCGCTTTTTCTAGCAGGAACATCTTTTCTGCTGAGAGTTCCAATGAAGGGAAGTTTTACTCTTTGTCCACCGGCTGCTGCGAGTGCTGCCGTTTCCATTGCAGTTTCCAGTAATACCTTGAGGTCAGTTTTTTTGATTTTAACCTCGCCTTTTCGGTCTACTTCTGCAATTTCTATGATACCCTGTAACACTTCGTCAACAAATGAGTACTTCTCAGGAACAGACGCTCTTGTTGTCTTCTTTTTCGCTGCTGTCTTTTTCGTTGTTGTTTTTTTCTTTACTGCCATTTGTCGTAAGACTCCTGATTCATTTCGAAGAAAATAAGGAAAATGTAGGTTTTCCTTTTAATTGATAAAAATAGCCGTTTTTCTCGGGGAAAATGCCTATTTTTTTAATCAACCGAGAACTGTTATATCCATCGTTAACTCAAGGGCAAGTGTAAAAATAAATTTTACTAAGAATTCTTGTTAAAAAATAGTTATTCATACGATTTTAGTATCAAAATGTAGCTTTTATAAGGTAAAAACGTTATTTCTGAATATTTTAATTTTCAGGCGCAGACTGTTGTTGCACAGAGTATGCAAAAACAGGTTATTATTGAAACTTGTTCAATGTTCAATTTATTTTGCATTTTCGCCTGTGGATGATTGATGGATAACAATATTATACATAGATGACGCAAAGAGAGCAGATGCATTTTCCGAAGGGTGGCCGTCACCAGGTAAATAGAGCGAATGGTCTCGGTTGTTCTTAAAAACTTCGGTCATTAATACTGTATCAGTGTTATTATTGCGAAGAAATAAATGAAAACTTTCGACAGCAGGAGATAATGGCCCGGGGAATATTCCAGTCGAATCCCTGTCCGGATATAGAATTATGTAAAGTGGGATATTTTTGCTCCTACTTAAGTCTATAATCTTTTTTGTATATTGAAAAGTTGGTGAATCTTCCGGGGGTACTTGAACAACTCTTTCATACCTGTTTGTTCTGCTGGAAAGCCTGTGTTTTTCCAATTCTATTTTAATAAAATTATATAAAAAGCTGATACGTGCCGCCGTAAAGTGAATTCGGCGAGTCTGTCTGCGTATCCAGGAATGTTCGAGGAGACTGTCTCGTTCATCGTCAATAAAATCTGATGGATGAAAAATCCAGAAAACAATGTCCGGCCTGTAATTACTCCTGTTCAGTTTGTTCTTGAGTAATTTCAGAATACCTCTGGCTCCGAGAGAGTCGACTGCCAGGTTACTTATGTTCCAATGTCCCAGTTGAGCCAGGTTTGCTGCCGCTGTCTGGCTATCATTGAGGCCAAAGCCCATTGCAATAGAATCACCGATTATCCAGATATGCTTATCAGCCTGTTGTTCATTAATAGAACCTGGAACTATGCGTTCACCATACTTGTTGGTTGTTATTCTGTAGCCATCGGAATGTTTAAAAGGTAACTCCAGATCAACGTTCGAGGAGAGAGCAACAGTGATATTATCATCGAGCAGTGTATGTAATTTTTTATCCAGGATTTTGTAGCGAAGACTATCGCTCATCTGAATCCGAAGAATGATCTCTGCCGCTACAGTGAATATTATTACAGCGGCAAATGCAAAATAAAAAATGTTTCTGGATGATTTCAATTCGCGCACATTAGACTGAGGATATACATCACTACTGCACCCAGAGCAATGTATAATACAATCTTTCCAAAACCGAGAAAATCCGATTTTGATTTTGTTTCTAGAGTACTCCGGTCGCTTTGATTTTCCATAATAACTCCGTTATGCTATAATTTTTGTAAAGGATTCTCTTAAAATGACAAATAATACTTTTTTGAAGCGGTTTTATGGTAATGGTTTCAATTTATGATACAAAAATATCGCTACGGTTATGGGACCGGAAGGGCATTGCTCGCTATACTTGTCTGACTTGTAAAGAAGTCTTCAAAAATCAGTGATCGAAGAGAAATCCAGGTTCCTGATGTTAGAGCAAGCGGAACAGCGCATACATAGGTGCTGTCGGAAACAGCTGTGATTCCAGGTTTAACCTCAATAATATACTCAATACCGCGTGTTGTCACTGTTGACAGTGGAAATGTACAGTCTACCCCGTCCAGGCCATCTTTATTTCGGCTATCCTGTTCGCTAATGCCCTGGTAAAGCCGATAACCTGAAAACCCTATCTCAGTATTTTGAGCAGCTACATGTATGAGGTGTCCTGTGCCGTCCGCTTCAATAGAAAGAAGAATAGGAGGGTTGACAATCTTGTCTTCCGAGGAGTAGTTTGTACAACCTGCCGTAAATACGGATACGGTTAACAAGATTGCAAGGATTAATATAACTCTGTGCGATTTAATCAATCCAGTAAGGTTTAGAGTTAATTTCATTCTTTTATGCCTCGCTGAATGGGGCGGTAAATTCCAAACATCTGTTTCACTATACCGAATAGTTTTTGTATGTTATTATTGTAATGTCTTTTTGGTTTCAAGATTTGCCAGCCCCTTTTTTTCCCTTCGGCAATTAATTCACTTGATACCGGATGAACGAGAAATCCATTTTCACTCAATAAAAGGAGAGGCAGGTCTGCTTTGCTGTCAGTGTAAGCAGTTGATCCGGCAATTCTTACAGAATCATAGTCAATTGTATCTTCACTCCTGTCCCCTTCAACAGCAGTTATGCTTTCTTTGGTATTTGACGGAAGATACTCTTTCATATTAAAAATTTTTATGTAGCGTTTATTATTCTGGCCTATGATTTTTCCGATCACTCCAAAGGATTCTCCAATTTCAAACTCTGTTCCTACAAGGACGTCAAAATTGAGGGATTGTGCGATATACTTCGCATAAAATGTTGGGCTTGCGGTATTTAATATTGTATAATGACCTTTGTTCTGATGATCCTCAAGCATCTTTCGAATTTCCGGAAATATCTCAGGCAGAACATCATTCTTAACAAAGTCTTCTGATATTGTATCGAGTCTGTTTTTATTGATTCCAGCCAGGTAACTCAGAAAATGAGATTTGAGTCGAGCCGAACCCACAAGTCCGATCGCTGCGAAAGGTACAAGTGGGAGAAAAAGGAAAAGGTAAAAAAGTCTCCACGGTTCTCTTTTTATCATGTAATTACACAGGAGGATCATTGTATCATGGGGAATCAGTGTA
>JBNKQE010000352.1:0-5019 GCA_050295715.1 Leptospirales bacterium | reverse complement strand
TTGGAAATCAACCGATATTACCAGTGAACGAATTTCACCGGCAACAAATTATAAAAAAAAAGCCCGGGAATCCCGGGCCTCAGTGCGGTTTCAGTGTGAAATGGTAACTTTTTCATCTTACGCCGATGAAAAGTCAGTGCCGGTGGAGTTCGTTCAATTTTACCGCAGTAATTGAAGCACTCCCTGGGGACGGATCCCCGCCTGAGCCAGCATAGCGATACCAGACTGGCTCAGAATCTGACTTGTTGTGAATTTCACAACCTCCTCAGCCATATCAGCATCTCTGATTCTCGATTCGGAAGCCTGAACATTCTCATAAGCGGACATCAGACCTTTTGCTGTATGCTCCAGTCTGTTATAGTAAGCTCCAAGATCTGCTCGTTGCTTCATAATCTTAATCAAAGCAGCGTCAGTTTTTCCAATCGTTGCATTCGATTCACCAGGTGTAGAGATCGTCAAAATCTTACCATCGGCATTTTTCAGTCCCAGGGACTGTGCTGTCATGGTTCCAATATAGGCTCTCTCTCGCTGATTCGCATTCGGACCAATGTGAAACCACATAGATCCAGTCTGTGAATTCGAAGCATAACGTCCTTTAAGCAACGTAAACCGATTGAACTCAGCCTGAGATGCAATACGATCAACCTCATCTACCAGTTGCGAAACCTCCACCTGTATAAGCTGGCGGTCCTCATCGCTGTAGATTCCATTGGCCGATTGCACACCCAGAACCCGGATTCTCTGAATCACGTCAGTTAGCTGCTGGAGAAATCCCTCGGTGGTCTGAATAAAACTCATCCCGTCCTCGGTATTTCTCTCAGCCTGACGAAGACCCTGAATCTGAGTCCGCATCTTTTCTGAAACGGCAAGCCCCGATGGATCATCTCCGGCGCGGTTGATCCGCATACCGGAGGAGAGTTTCTCCATCGATTTATCCGTCTCCCATTCGTTGAATTTCAACAGCCTGTGCGCATTAATTGCGCTGATGTTGTGTCGGATAATCATCCTGCACTCCTTTGCTTCATAATATGCTTCATCATGAAACACCTGGAGGTGCGGCACACAAGGTGCCTGCGCCCTCCCCCCCGCCGGCACCGGTAACCGGCCGGAGAGAGGGAGCAGCGACAGAATATCCGCATTCAACGAATAACTTCTAAGGTTCTATTTATATATCAGTGCATATCTATAAAAGTACAGAATACCTCCTGAATCATTCCTGCAATATAACCGACGAACCGGCGCTCATGACGCCGATCCGTCAGCAGCGGGAAATTAACGAAGAAGCTGCAAGACCGACTGTGGTCTAACGTTAGCCTGAGCAAGCATAGCTGTTCCTGACTGAACCAGAATCTGGTTCTTTGTAAAGGATACAGACGTCTCAGCCATATCCGCATCTCTAATACGAGATTCGGCTGCCTGAGTATTCTCATATGCTACCATAAGACCTTTGGCTGCATGTTCCATACGATTGTAGTAAGCCCCCAGATCCGCTCGCTGCTTGGCAATCTGTGTCAGAGCCTCATCGAGAACTCCAATAGCACTGTTTGCAAACTCAGCAGTTGAAATAGAGAGGATAGAACCATCTGCTCTTTTCAGATTCAATGCCTGAGCTGTCATAGTTTGAATATAAACCCTTTCACGCTGATGCTGATTGGGGCCTATATGAAACCACATAGAACTGACACGAGATCCACGAGCAAACGAGCCCTGTAGAAGCTTCATTTTGTTGAATTCAGCCTGTGATGCAACACGATCTACTTCATCTACGAGCTGAGATACTTCCACCTGAATCAACTGGCGGTCGTTCATACTGTAAATTCCGTTAGACGATTGGACAGCGAGAACACGGATTCTCTGTAGAATATCAGACACACCCTGAAGAAATCCTTCTGTGGTCTGAACCATACTCATCCCGTCTTCAGTATTGCGTTCTGCCTGACGAAGACCCATAATCTGAGTTCTCATCTTTTCAGAAACAGCCAGTCCCGAAGCATCATCTCCGGCACGGTTAATACGCATGCCTGAAGATAATTTCTCCATATCCTTGTCCACATCCCAGTGCTGGAACTTGAGGACACGATGTGCATTAATAGCACTCATGTTATGGTTGATTATCATTCGCTTCCTCCTTGAAACGTTCGCGAACCCGGTTTTTCGGGTTTTCGGTCGACCAGGTGAATCCTTTCACAGTCAACCAGGGCAAGCTCGGGCGTTTATATATATTTGTGCCTTTCTTGCTATTACTGCTTTCGGGGTTTTTAGTGACCTACTTTAGGCTCCGAAGAATTTTTTTTACATTTTTTCGGAAAAAAGCTCAAGGAGAGAGGTTTTTCGGACGAAATTTGGAGGTTTAGTGTTTATCCGGGCTTAAAATGATATTCAGCTTTAGTATTTCTCAGCAATTTGAACAATTAAATGTATATTTAAAACGTTAAAAATCCTTTTTTACAGAGTAATAATCCAATGAAAAATATCTACTTGAAAAAGAATCGAGTGGCACCTATGATTATTCTGATACTCAGTTTGCTCTCTTCTACCTCTTGCAAAAAGAAGAATGATAATCAAGATTTCATACTTCTATCATTGATTTCTTTTTTTTCAAGCAATACACAGAGTCCTTTCCCCTGCGACTCCTGTTACAATCCCGGGATCGGTGATACATGGCAGTGGCAATTATCCGGAACCGTTAACGATTCATACAATGTGAAGCTATACGATATTGATTTATTCGATTCATCGGCAGGACTGATCGATAATCTGCAGTCGGGCGGCAAGAAGGTGATCTGCTATTTTTCTGCGGGATCCTACGAAAACTGGCGGGAAGATGCCGGCACCTTTCCCGATGAGGTAAAGGGCAACCCGCTTGACGGATGGGCCGGTGAAAGATGGCTCGATATACGATCCTCCGCAGTTCTTTCGATTATGAAAAACCGGCTTGATCTGGCAGCACAAAAAGGATGCGACGGTGTGGAACCGGACAATATGGACGGATATACAAATGCCAGTGGATTTCCTTTGACTGCTGGCAATCAACTTGCTTATAATAAGAAAATTGCCAATGAAGCACATAAAAGAGGATTATTTGTCGCCCTGAAAAATGATGGCGCCCAGACCGAAGAACTGGAGCCCTACTTCGATCTTGCCCTGAACGAACAATGCCATGAATACGACGAGTGCGCGGATTTTGATCCATTCCTCAACGCAGAGAAGCCGGTTCTCAATGCAGAGTATGCAGATGTCTACGTTAACGATACTGCAGGAGCAAGAACAGATCTATGTGCAACAGCACTGCTGGAGAGTATCAGAACCCTTGTTTTACCACTGGATCTGGATGGCTCTTTCAGATATTCCTGTGACTGAATGTCCTTAAATTGTTACAACTTAATCCAGAATATCGTAAGAAAGGGAAACTCGAAAATCAGGAAAACCGTTCATGTATTTTAAAAGAAAAACATCCAATTGGTCTGTTATTAGAAGATCCTACTGCTCGTAGGCACCCATATCAAATCCGGCACCCTGAGGTCGAACATTCCGGTTAAAATCGCTGTTACTACCAGCATCAATTGCAGAATCCCTGCAGGGAGAGCCCGACTGCAATCTATAATCAAGCTGTGGAATATCCATAAAAAGGGGATCACCGGTTACCGAATTTTGCTCCATCCCGCTGAAATTCTGAAAATCGCTCATCTGGGCCATCGTATAATTCAATCCTGAGTCCTCGATCATAATCATATCGCCTGAGGATTTATAATAACAGTTTCCATCCATAATTAATGAGTTCTCATACTGATATCCCATTTTAACGAATAACGAGAGGTTTCCTTCGTAAAAAATATTATTTCTGATATAGATATCCGATGCAGAAGCAGGATTCTCTGAGAGCAGTAATTGCGCCCCCTGGAGATCGGGGCGCTGCGGCGGCGCTCCCCAGCCAGAACCGGCATTCAGGCATGTGTTGTTTTCAAAACGAATATTTCGGGTATTCGAAGAGTCGGGACGATTCCAGTATTCAAAACAGGACATGGCAACATTCCAGACCAGATTATTCCTGTAGATAATATTTTCCTGTTCTACAGTTCTCGTATGGTTCTGATTGCTAAGTCCTGTATCGTAAATTTCCCATATGCGATTACGCTCAACTAAATTATTCAGGGCATAACCCCAGAATGTAATACCATTCCCGAAGCGAATATTACTGCCATCCATATTCAGATCGCCTCCTCCCATATAGGAGATATCACAATCCCTGATGGTGATATTCTGCGTGTCCCCGCCTCCGAATCCGCTTGCTCCGCCGTATTTCAATGCAAGGTTCTCATATGTTATATACGCTCGACCATGTTGATCAACTACATGGTTTCTAAGAGCCAGCTCAATGTTTGAATAAAAGGCTGCAGGATTGGAGGTCGAATAGACTCGCAGATAACCAGACGTTAGATCGAAATAATAATCCCCCTGCGAAGAAAGGTCGACTGCATTCCATTTTTTCTGGCCGAACAATGATGCATCATTTAGAATTATATTTCCGACATCAGTATCGAAAGTTTCAGCGCTTATCCAGATATTCCCACTTTCAAAAGTCCAGTCAGAAATCTGACCTTTATTAAGTGAACCCAGGATTGTCGGTTTTGTTCCAGTTCCGTAGGCACCGTAGCGTGTTGAGACAAAGATATTTCCGCTTTTTGGGATCAGCTGACCTCGCCATGACTCTCCCCGCTTAAAAAGGACCGTCGAACCGCTACCTGTGGAATTGTTAACTTTCGAAAGAGTCTGCCATGCATTATCGGCATCAAGGCCGCTATTAGCATCATTACCGCCCGTAGCATCAACATAATAGGTTGGGCCCGGGACTGCGAGAAGCAGAAGCCCTGCATATAATAAATTTTCGTCCTTATTTTTACGGCAGCCCATCAAAATGCCGCATACAATAAAGCAAGAAACGATGTAATAAAAATGCTTCACTATAATATATGACCAAAATATAGTTAGTTTTATTATACCCACCGTCTTAAAACAAAT
>JBNKQE010000351.1:0-5024 GCA_050295715.1 Leptospirales bacterium | reverse complement strand
CACCCATTGCATCCAGAGCTAGAAAACCGCGGCTTGGCCTTTTGCCGGTGACTATGGATGTAAGCGTTTTTTGCATAAGCCACTTTTTTACTTCCGATGTCCCCGGTGATTCAAATGCCTTACGAGCCTCTTCTGCCGTCATAGATTCCAGATCCATATTCAATCTCGAACAGGCAACGCTCAGGCTCAATATTTCGTCAATTTCCGGAGGGGAACTGCTCAAGCGCCGCACAAGACCATTTTCCAGATCCTGGAGCGATTGCTCAGGACCTTCCCAGGTTTTATTCTGAAACGAATAACGGAGAAGATCCAGGCTTATTTTCGCCTGCTCATGAAGGTTGGAATTTTTTTGCAGTATCAGAAGGTAGTCTTTGATTTCTCCCAGTTCAATTTGAATTTTATAATCCCGGTCGGTTTCACGCAACGCAGTCATCTTGAGAGCGGTTTTACCCTCTGCAATCTCTCTGCACAAATTTTGCGTATTCTGAGCCAGTGGAGTTGAGATAACTGTTATATTATTATTTGAGGCAATATGTTTGAGGCTTCTACCGGTAATAACTATTTCAAAATCTGAAAGAGATTTTAGAATCTCAATCAATGAGGGATTCGGATGTAATTGGGCAATATCTTGTTCAATAGTATTATTCTTGTTTTCAGAGTCCTGCAGCACATCCATGGAGGTGGTATTATGATTATTTCTTTTCAATGGAAGTGTCATGGGCATATTTGGAGTCTGTTTAGTGTCCAGTCGGGCACAAAACAGATAATTCGACTAAATGTGTGTAATTCCGGTAAAACCTTAAGGAGGTAATTGATACGGATTCAATCCGATCAATAGTTCCGTAAGACGTGTGATAATTCTATGTCTACAGATCAAGTAAAATTAATTGAGTTGATATCGGCCAGTAATATCCAGGAAAGAGTATCTTTAATGGGCAGGGCCATAACTGATGATTACAGGGGAAAAGAACCGGTTTTTATCGGGGCATTGAAGGGCTGCATTATGTTTATGGCAGATTTAACCCGGTCTGTTGATTTGACGATGTCATTGGATTTTCTTGAGGTTTCATCCTATGGCAACGCTACGGAGTCCTCCGGTGTTGTAAAAATTGTGAAAGATCTTACGGATTCAATAACCGGGCGTGATTTAATACTAATCGAGGATATTATTGATACCGGATTAACCTTGAATAATGTGATTGAGGGTATCCTATTAAAAAAACCGGCTTCCCTTCGTATTGCTTCGCTTCTTGTTAAATCAAAAAAACACTCACTTCGGTATCCAATTGATTATATGGGATTTGAAATTGAAGACCATTTTGTTGTTGGATACGGGATGGATATGGGTGGTAAGTACCGAAACCTTTCCTCTGTTTATCAGGTTGAGCCTGCATGAAGAGTGACCGGTGCTGAAATAGGCTGCAGTCATAAGATACAGCCAACATCAGGTTGTGTGCAAGTTACTAATGGTATGTAGAATACCATCCGGCTTCGAATTCGACTCAGTTGAAAAATCACTTTCCACCCGGCAGTGCCAGCAGGCTTGACGGTTCGATTACAAGTTGCAGAAGCATTTTTACCGCAACTCCCAGCAGGATTATCGCGAGTAATAGTTTTAACTGTTCTCCCTTGAGTTTCTTTCCAATTGCGACTCCCAGTTGTGTGCCGGTCGTTGCTCCAATAAGTAATAGTAAAGCAAGAATGAAATCTACGGAGTGATTGGAGTATGCCTGTAAAAATGTAACTTCCATTGATGTGAAGAGGATGATTACAAGACTGGTACCAACCGTTACATGCATCGGCATGCGAAGAGTATAAACCATGATCGGGATCATCAAAAATCCCCCTCCCACGCCCATAATTCCTGCAAGAATACCGACAATAATTCCCAGAATAAACGGAGCGAGAAGAGAGTGAGTAACATCGGACTTCTCAAAATAAGTTTGCATGGGAAGAGTATTCAGGAACCTGTTAAGCATTGACTCCTTGATTTTAGTGGATTTATTTTTGCTTAACATCCCGGTGAGTGTCTCTTTGAGCATCATTGTGCCGACAACTCCCAGCAGGACAACGTAAGTAACTTTAATAGTGAAACCTGCGTTTCCTGATGTCCCGAGCCATGTTAAGACCTGCACTCCAAGAAGCCCGCCGATAAAACTGCCAAACAGCAGACTCCAGCCCATCTTGAAGTCGATATTGTTTAATTTGTAGTGGGCATAAGCCCCAGAGGAGGCGGACGCCACCATCTGATTGGCGCCAGTTGCAACGGAAACGGTTGGAGGAATTCCGATCATCATAAGTAAGGGTGTGATCAGCCATCCGCCTCCAACACCAAAAATGCCGGTTAAGATCCCAACGGCTATACCAATGCTTATCGCAAGAAGTATATTTACGCTTGTTAATGCAACGGGTAGATAAAAAAACATTACTGGTTCCTTTTAAGTTTAACTCTTAATACTAAGAGGCTGTTCCAAAACAGCCTCTTGCAATACACGATGTATTGCCACCCGCGAAATTTCTTTAGAAATTGAGCAAGGGTGTGAGCGATTTGGGAGCTTTGCTTCCGAATCGCGTCCATCGTCCCAGGAGCCATGGAGGGTTTTGGGGCGACTTCTAAAATAAATACTCTAAATTATTCTTTAACCACAAGAACCGGGTTAGCTGTATGGGTTACAACTCTTCGTGTTGTACTTCCCATAACTGCACGATTAAAGCCTTTCCATCCATGTGTTCCCATGATTGTCAGGCAATCGGGAAGTTCGCCGGCAAGTCTGATAATTTCCTCGGCACTGTTCCCGTCTCGTATTTCAGTCTTGATTTTTAAGTTTTCGTCGGAAGCCAGGTTTAGTGCTTCATCTATTAGTTTTTGCGCTTCGTCGCGAAGTGCATTTTGAATCGGATCGCTTCTAAAGAATTCGATCATTTCTTCGTAAGGTGGGATTGCATACAGTATTGTAATTGTGCTCTGGTCTTCCTTTGCGATATCGCAAGCGGTGCGAAGAGCCTTCTGGCTGAATGCTGAACCATCATAAGGGACGAGAAGTGATTCATACTTCCCGGTGCATTTTGTTCCCTGTTTCCTTACAACCATGACATTGCACGGTGAGTCCTGAATCGTGAGTGCTGTTACACTTCCCATTAGAAGTCTGCGAAGCCTACCCGTTGTATATGCTCCCAGAACAATCATATCCGCATTTGTAAGCGATGCTGTTTCGGTAAGGATAATTTCGGGTTCTCCTTCTTTTATTACAATTTCAATTCTGCGGTCTTTTAGTTCCGGAAGTGATTTAATTGCGTCATTGCAGAACTTTCGTGCATTATCGACTCTCTGCTTTTGAAGTTCCGGAGCGACAGAAAATTCGGCCTGATTGAAATTCACTGCGTTTACAATAATTACCTGATCGCCTGTTCTCGTGAGGCAGGCCGCTTCTTTTAATGCTGCAAGACTGGCTTCTGAGTTGTCAAAACCTGTAATAACCGTATGCGCTTTCATTTTGAACCTCGTTTCTGGAAAATAAGAGCTGTTAAAAATCCAGCAACAATCGCAACAGCAACAGAAATTATTCCATATAGAGCAGCCATGTTTTGTGCCATATTAGTTAGCGATTTAACGATTCCAACCTGCTGTACGGTTATAATTGAGCTTTCTACTGATTTTATATTGCCATCTTTGATTGAGAATTTTTTAATCGTGTATTGATCGGGCATAGCCTGGTAGGGCCAGTCAAGTTCCAGGCGGTATTTTACTTTATCTCCTGGGGCTTCTTTTACTGAAATTTTATTTTCCGTAATCTTAAATAGGCCATTGGACTCCTGCAATTTAACCAATTCGTAAAACCAGAGAGCTTTATCCTTATCATCCAGAACCGGCGTTATTTTTGAATGGTTCAATAGAGATTTATAGCCAATTATGTAGTGATCTCTGGTCTTATCGCCCAGTATATCATCAAGCTTGCCTGTCGCATGGATCTGATAAAAAACAGGAATATTGTTAAATACAATATCGCCGACGTTCATCCATAAAAAACCGGCAACCTTTCCTTTCTTTTTCATCAACTGACTGTTTGATTTTGATTCTATTTTGATTATTATACTGGATCCAGGATCAGTCTCGCCCTCTATAATCAAAGGCTGACCATGATAAAAGAAATCAATATCAATTGTTTTTTCATGAACCTGAGAAGTAAGGATATCATTAGACGGATTCGCGCTGATTGGAGTTATTGATAAAAATAGTATATTTAGCAATGCAAAAAGAAGAATCCTTTGTCTCCCTGTATATCGATGCAAAAAATTTCGCATTCTATTTTCTTCCTCCATTTATTTAAGATACATATTTTGAAAAAAAATTTATAAAACTGTGTTCTTTGATTTCTCGTCTGTTGCAAAAGAAAACATCCATACCCGACCCTGAGTGTGTAATGACATCGGGTATGGAAGGGGGGAAATTAATGTTGTGTTTCGATACTTCTCTATATATGAAAGCTTGAGTATAGCTTTCATTTTCTTCTCTACTTGATGAAAAGAACTGTTGGGATAGATGAAAAGAGAGCAACAAGTGAAGATGTTAGTGGTTTTACAATACTTGTTTTCGCTCTTTCGAGGATATCAATTGCCATCTGATGCTCGCCATTTTCTGCAAAGGCAACTGCAACGGATGTAGTTTCAAAATTATTCATAAAAATTTTTAGCATTTTATCATGTCTCTCGGTTAGTGATGTATGATAATATCTGCAATTGCTATGCCAGATGTGTTGAGAAGTCTGAAAAAAAAATTAATAGAGGTTATGGCTGAAAAGTGTTGATAAATTAATGTTTTCTTCTATATAAATTCTCTATTTTGTGAATAATTTAGAATATAATTAATGAATTGATTTGTAAATCGGGGGACTCTGACAATATTATTAATTGAGTAGTTGCATAAAGCAACGCTATGTTGCATGGGGCAACGCTGAGGATTCGGACCATCTTATGATAATACCATCATTGAATAGTATTGCAAATCGAATTAGATGGGCTTATAC
>JBNKQE010000350.1:0-5088 GCA_050295715.1 Leptospirales bacterium | reverse complement strand
TGGAAGGTATTCCCGGTTCTTTTGCTGAGTCGCTTCGTGATCGGGGTTTGCCTGGAATTGTCGTGGTGCGCAATGCGGGATTGCTGGAAGCTCTGAGCAGACACGGTCCTGCAATTGTCAGTCGAATCCATTTCGTGCGCACCCGCGGGGGACTTCGCGGTGTTGACGATAAACCCTTCCACTATATTGAACCCGTGGGAAGAGAGAGTGAACTGACAGATGAAGACCGTTTCGTATACCATGCCCTGGGAAATCTTTTTGAGAAAGTTGATGGTCTGCATCTATCTGTAACCTCACCGATAAATCTACTCAAGGAAATATTTACTGTCAAAGGCGCCGGTACTGTCATACGAAGACGCAGTAAAATTGAAAGATTTTCAAACCGAAATGATATTGATGAGAATCGTCTTGTTGAATTACTACGAATTGGATTTAACAGGGAGCTTTACGCTCGTGACTTTCTGGATGAGATTAAATGGTTTTATGTAGAAGAAAACTACAGGGGTGCTGCTCTATTATCACAAGGGCCGAACCATGTTCGATATTTATCCAAATTTGCCGTGGATACACTGGCACGGGGGGAGGGAATTGCCCAGGAAATTTGGGAGACTATGACAAAAGATCATCATTCACTCTTCTGGAGATCGAGAAATGACAACCCTGTTGGAAGGTGGTACAATCGCATTGCAGATGGTTCGCACAAAGAGCGAGAGTGGACCGTTTACTGGAAAGGAGTTCCTGTCGACATGATTCCGCAGCTCGTTCAGTATGCTTTGAATCGCCCCCAGGATTTTCAATCAATCCAGAGGGACGCAGATATCTAACATATTAGCTGTACAACTGATACCGTGTTTCCGATGTCCCGGATAATTACGCTTCTTCCTCAATAAATACCGTATGCTCTTGAATGGGAAGTGAGGACACAGGAACATCTTTCATTGCAAGTACTATATCTTTGTGCTGCATAAATGCTCGATAAATTGTGCGGCCTTTGCCGTCCAGTGTGGCAAGAAGAACCGGTGTTCCAGGATAGGCACGTGAGTAGAGTTTCATAAGATCATTGGCTCTCCCTTCACTGTGGAAAATCTTCTGTCCGATAAGGACGATAAGAACGGGGGAGTCATTGGATAACTTGACCAGGGCTCCCTGGAATTTTACAGACTTCATAGGTTAATGTTCAGGATCGGTCACACAGGATCAAGCATTTCCACTGGAGCTATTCTAACTTATTAAATGATGAATTTCTGGATTCACAATTACTGCTTTTTGGGACAGGCTGACCAATTGGCGTCGATCCCTGACGGAGTGTATAATGTAAAATTCCAGTTTCAATGAAAATTATATTCTGGAATTAAAAAGGGTTTTTGAAATTCTGGTCATCATGTCGGATAAAAAGCGTGTGGTTATTATTGGCGGTGGATTTGCCGGGCTCAATACGGCTCGTAAGTTAAGCGGGCGTAGCGATTTCCATATAACAATCATTGATAAGCGGAATCATCATTTATTTCAACCTTTATTATATCAGGTTGCTACTGCGGCTTTGAATCCGGCGGATATTGCCGTTCCCATCCGGACAATATTTTCGAAATATGCAAATGTTGAAGTAATGATGGGGTACGCTTATTCAGTTGATCCCGTAGAGAAGGTCGTTCATACAGATATCGGAGATATAAATTACGACTATCTCGTTCTTGCCTGCGGTGCAACACATAGCTATTTCGGACACGATGAGTGGGAAACTCATGCACCTGGATTGAAATCCCTGGAAGAAGCAACGGAAATTCGCAGAAGGATTCTTGAATCATACGAAAAGGCTGAGATTCACAGAGATCCCGAAATTCAGAAGAAATATTTAACTTTTGTTGTTGTGGGCGGCGGACCGACCGGTGTTGAAATGGCCGGTGCTCTTGGAGAGATCAGTCGTTTTACACTGAGCAAGGAATTCAGAAATATTGATCCAAAACGTTCCAGGGTTATCCTTATTGAAGGTGGCCAGAGAATCCTTCCCGGTTTTGATACAGAGTTATCCGAACAGGCCACACGTGACCTGGAGAATCTGGGAGTTACTATTTGGACAAACAGCATTGTAACTGATATTAGAAGTGATGGCCTTTTTATTGGAAAAGAGCGCATTCAAGCATCCACCATTCTTTGGGCAGCGGGTGTGGGTTCGGTTCCCCTGAATAAATCCCTGGGAGTAGCTCAGGATCGAATGGGCCGGATAATTGTGAACAAGGATCTCAGTATACAGGAGTATCCTGAAATATTTGTAGCAGGAGACCAGGCTTGCTTTATTGATGAAAATGGCGATCCACTTCCCGGTATAGCTCCTGTTGCGATCCAACAGGGACATCATGTGCCGGAAAATATCCTGGCTGATGTTCGCGGAAAAGCCAGAAAGGATTTTCACTATTTTGATAAGGGAATCATGGCGACAATCGGTCGTGAGCGAGCTGTCGTCCAGGTTGGGAAACTCAAATTTTCAGGATTTATTGCCTGGCTCGCCTGGTTATTTGTTCACATAATGTATCTGATTGGATTTCGCAATCGCATACTTGTTCTCGCACAGTGGTTCTGGAGCTTTTTAACATTTCGAAGAGGAACGCGAATAATTACTACAAGAAGCTGGCGATCCAAGAATCTTACTACGGAAGGAGTACCTATTACAGGTGCCTCCATGGCGCGGGAAAAGAAGAAGGCGGCAGCCGGAAAGAAGAAGTCTGTAGCGAAGAAAACTTCAAGTAAGAAATCGTCTAAAAAAAAGGCACGTTGAGTCTAAGACGGCAGCCCGGTTTGCTAATTCAGTTGTAAAACTTTCGTTCTGATATACTTTACCGGTCCTGTTTATCTATATATTTGTTTTTTTGCAAAAGACTTGTTTTTTAAGATATGAATTCTTGAATATGGGATGAAGAAATCAGCAGCAAGCAGTCTCGATAAACATTTAGGATTTAATGCAAACCGTGTTAGCCTGTTGCTGCGAAAGGAACTCACTCGTGCATTAAAAGAATGGGGTATTACTCCCGAACAATGGCAGATCCTTTACAGTCTGTGGATTGACTCCCCTCTAAATCAAAAAGATATTGCATCGATTACACTTCAGGATCCGGCTGCTCTATCTCGTATTATTGGAAAGATGGAACGCAAGAAGCTTGTAAAAAAAATACAAAGCAAAGAAGATAGAAGGGTAACACTTATTCACATTCTTCCGGCCGGGAAAAAACTTGAGCCGGTCCTTGTGGATACTGTTTTCAGTCACTTTGACAAGGTTTATTCAGGATTTTCTCGTTCCGATAAGAAATTGCTAACTGGATTGCTACTGAAATTACGAAAGTCTATAGGAGATATTCAGTAATTATTGTTATCGATAATGGATTGGTACTGAAATATTGAGGCTCCTGGCAAGCTGAGAGTGGATGATATGGCTTTTCGATCAGGGTTGAAAGGCAATTACTGAGATAATTCTTTGAGGTTCAGTCAGCAATATCATCAAAAATCCTGAAAAGTCCCACGAATTGCGGCTATTATTCGAATATATCACTATCTTCTATAAATAATGAAAACTGAATCAAAAAAGAGTTCTAAAATTAAGGACCTTGACCGGCAAGGTCATATTGGACCTTTTTTGAAGGGGCAGGCCAGAAAACAGCCTTTCCCGGTTAGGATATGCTGTTAAATCATATCCCAAATTTACCTCAGGAAGTTGTCCCGCTCTCATTCATAAATTGAGACATATCATTAACTATTACGGCAAGCAATCAATGGAAATCAGAAATATTTCAATCATCGCCCACGTGGACCATGGAAAAACCACTCTCGTAGACGGTCTTCTTAAACAGGCAGGCGCATACCATGACAAAGATGGCAGTGACCGCGTAATGGATTCTATGGACCTGGAAAAGGAACGTGGAATTACTATTCGTTCAAAAAATGCATCGATCCTTTATAAAGGAACCCGAATCAATATCATCGACACTCCCGGCCACGCTGACTTTGGTGGAGAGGTTGAACGAGTTTTAAGTATGGCAGACTCCTGCCTGTTGCTCGTGGATGCCTTCGAGGGGCCGATGCCTCAGACTCGATTTGTTCTGGATAAAAGTCTTCAGATGGGTCATAAACCTATTCTTGTGGTTAACAAAATTGACCGTGAACATGCAGATCCTGACTCCGTTATTGATAAGGTTTTTGATCTTTTCGACGACCTGGGTGCCACTTCCGAGCAACATGATTTCCCGGTTATTTATGCTTCTGCCAAGAACGGTTTTGCCAGTATGGAAGTGGAGAAGGCTGGAAAAGAGGACAATGATTTTATACCATTGCTGGATCTTATTCTGGAACACGTTCCACCGGCCTCCGGAGATGTTGAGGGAAGTCTACAGTTTCAGGTAATGAACCTGGACTATGATGATTACCTCGGGCAGCTGGCAATCGGTCGCGTATTTCGTGGGACAATTGCTCGTGGTCAGCAGATCAGCCTGGTGGGTATCGATGGAAAGCCAGCACCTCACAGAATATCAAAGATCTATACCTTCGAAGGAATGAACCGTGTTGAGACCGAAGAGGCCTCAGCCGGTGATATTATAGCTCTGGCCGGTATGGAGAATATCAATATTGGTGAAACTGTATGTGAGCCAGGTAAAGAAGACCCAAGACCCCCTATTCGCGTAGACGAACCAACTGTTTCGATGTCCTTTCTTGTAAATGACTCTCCCTTTGCCGGAAAAGAGGGAACATATGTAACGACACGCCAGCTTCGTGATCGACTTTTCAAGGAAATTCTGACAAACGTTGCCCTTAAAGTTGAAGAAGACCCGGATTTCAAGGATCGTTTTATTGTGAAGGGACGTGGTGATCTTCATCTCTCCGTACTGGTTGAAACTATGCGCCGGGAAGGATTTGAACTTCAGGTATCCAGGCCGGAGGTTATTATTAAATCTGATGAGTCCGGTAAAAAGCTTGAACCTTACGAAATTGTAATAATTGACGTTCCTGAAGAGTATTCCGGAACACTTATAAATGAGCTGAACCGCCGAAAGGGTGATATGCAATCCATGGAGACCTCTGTTCATGGAACAACTCGCCTGGAAT
>JBNKQE010000349.1:0-5096 GCA_050295715.1 Leptospirales bacterium | reverse complement strand
TTTAGTGTGTTCACAATCAGGCAGTTTATACAAATGCGACATAATATACTTTTGACATAATACTTATTATCGGAAGTAACATATTTCCTCATAATTAAAGATAATCCAAACCCTGATCAGAGATGTACGGAAGGTGCTACAACGAGAGTGCTTTTATGCGATCTTTTAGTAACTTTTGATATGATTGTTTTGCTTTGGTGGAAAGAAAGGAATTTTTAATGATTTGCGGAAAAGACTCCTTTCCTGATTTAATCAGTAGTTTTAAAAAACGGTCGCTGCGCTCTGCATTCAAACCAATCGACTTCGAAAAAAGAAAAAAGTCTTTGCCCGTATAAAATCCGTTTTCGAGAAATCCCGGGGGCTCCGATTTTTGAAAAAGGTCAAGAGCTGTCCGGCTTTCATTCGGAAGATGGAGTGATGTATTTAAAAGATCATATGCAGGCGATAACACGTAGTCCCCGGCTGAATTGCGGGATAACGAGAAATTCTTCAAATGAGCATCTCCATTCCCAATCATATAGTTGAACACCATCAATCGAAAAAACCTCTCCTTCTCTACAATTGAAGCAGCAACAAATTTATCAATCAACTGGATTGCAGACTCATAACTACTATCATATTTGTAATTCTTTCCGTAGTTCTCTTCAGTTCTTCCGGCTAACTGACAAAAGTCTTCCTGTGCGATTTTATTATTACCGATTCTGTCAAAGCGAAGCGTTAGATAAGCCAGAGGACCATCCTTGAAGCGAACAAGGGTATGACGGGCGGTATTTAAACCAATCACTCTTGATGCGAAATACATAGTAAGGTGTTCATTCGCTGGAAGATCGGCAACAAATTTGAGACTTAAATCATTGGGGGCCGGTTTAAGAATGTACTCGCCGTTCTTACTGGTCGGAACAAGGACTCCCTTAATCAGTCGTAGCGAGATTTTATCCTGTATGCCCGAAATTGATATTCGAGTCATATTTTCGCGCTGAATGGTTGCAAACTCTTTACTGCTGAATGAAAGAACACCATTGAATTTTGTGCCGAGCTTCAAGGACTTTCGGCAGGTGGAACAAATTCCTTCCTGTGGGAGAGGTTTGTAGCATGAAAGACAGCAAGTCATAGAGAGTCATCCTCTACAGGAAATTCATCTTTTTCAGCGGAAATGTCCTTAATAAGAATATTTCCTATGGCATCATCTCTCGCACTTATTAAGAGAATTCCAAAATAATCATTTTCATCGATTTTATAATCTTTGCATAAATTTCTTTTCTGTTGGCCCTCCGGCAAAAGACCATAAAAAAAAGAGAAAAAGTGATCTGATTCGTACGGTTGTTTGCGGACGGGTAACGTAAGGCTTATGGAGGCTGAATTCTTGTTCAGGTAATCCTGAAAATAAGCAAATCTGAATCCTCCCTGAGTCTCTTCCAGCAGCCCCGCTTCTTCGTTGTCGCAAAGAATTATACATTTTCTGCTCTTTTTCATTCAGGGCCGCCCCGTATGTTTTTCAATGTCAGACGAATCTCAAGGCCGAGAACTTCCAGAACCTTTAGTATTACATTCAATGTTGGGTTGCCATTTTCAGATTCTAAGTTATTAATTGTATGCAATGAAACCCCGGAAATCTCCGAGAGGTCTGCCTGTGTCAGTCCCAGGCTTTTTCTCCTTGTTTGTATTTGTTGACCGAGAGAGTCCATTTATTCATTTTAATGAAGATTTGCTCTTTGTCAACCGATTGAAGACAAAAAAGTGTCAGAATATTCATTAAAATGAATATTCTCTGGAAAGTAATATACATTCCGTATAGAAATAGCTATAAAATGCATTATAATGAATATTATAGCGCTGATAAATGACAATTCTTGTCCAAAGTAACCAGTTGTTTGGCAGGTACAAAGTATCTAGCTGAATGATCTTCGCATGACGTGATATAATAGGTTGGGGTGATGTTATAACTTTTCACCGCAATGTTTGCAAAACTGAGCATCTGCATCGTGATCGGATGCTGAGCATGCGGGACAGCTTGTTGTTTGTAATTCAGTAGTTTTAACTTTTGACAGTTCTGCAGAAACGATCCCTGTCGGAACAGCAAGAACACCATATCCCAGGATCATCACGAGAGTGGATAAAAATTTTCCAGGAACAGTTACAGGGTAGATATCACCGTATCCGACTGTTGTAAGCGTTACTATGGCCCAGTATATTCCGGTTGGGATGCTGGTGAATCCGCTTTCGGGTCCTTCTATAATGTACATGAGTGTTCCAATTATGGATGCGATGGAGAGGACAGCAAAAAGAAAAACTGTTATTTTGTAACGACTTGCACTCAGTGCCTGTACGAGCATCCCCGCTTCGCCAATATAGCGGCCGAGTTTGAGTATCCTGAAAACACGAAGCAATCTCAGTGATCTAATTATCAGAAAATAGTGAGAACCCTGCATGAGTCCGGAGAGGTATGTTGGTAGAATTGAAAGAAAGTCTACTATACCAAAAAAACTGAAGATGTATCTCAAAGGTTTGCGAATTGAAATAATTCGCAACAGGTATTCTACTGTGAAAAGTATTGTAAAAACCCACTCAACAAGAAGAAAGTATTTGCCATAGTTGGTCTGAAGTGATGAGACACTTTCAAGAATTGCAAGGAGAACTGATGTGAGAATGGCAGCAAGCAGTCCGATATCAAAAAAGAAACCAAGTGGAGTATCTGCCTCATAGATTATCGTGTGTAATGCTTTTCTCCAGTCATCCGGTCTGTCAGTATAGTTTTCATCCTGAAGCAATCTTCTTCTATGTTTCAAATTAAGATCTCCAATAAATTCAATTACTTTTGGGAAATTCTTCCGTTATAAAAATAGACCCATACAATTAGTTCTTTCCCGGATTCTGTTTTAACTATGGCTGTCTTTCGAATGTACTGACTCATTAGCTCTCGCGCAGGATCATATCCCATGGACAGATCTAAAATGCGAAACGCTTCCTCAGGATTATCAATCTCGAATATCATACCCGTGATGCTCCCGGGTCCGTTTTCCAGGAGGGCTTCACCTGCAGAAATAGTCTTCACTTCACCGGGGCATGTGGCCTTTTCTACCTCTCTGCCGTATGCTCTGAGCAGATGGTTTACAGGGTGTTCCTTCACTCTGTATACTTCGCCATAAATAAAGAGATGTTCCATATGTTTTGCCCCCGGCAACAAACATGCCGATAATGAAAGCAGATCACACAGGACTCATTTCGTCAAGTCAGGTGCATACGTTTTATTTATGAATAAAGATCAATATGAAAAACTAATGGAAAATTTGCCAGGCTGCCCGGGAATAATGGGGCGGGATGATTACTTCCGTTCCGCTATTCTTGTAGCTTTTACAGAAATCGAGGGTGAATTACACTACATTTTTGAATTGCGTGCAAAAAATATTCGCCAGGGTGGAGAAGTATCCTTTCCCGGCGGAGCGATTGACAGAGATCTGGATCAGAATTCCCGTGATACAGCTTTGCGAGAAACCTGCGAAGAACTGGGTTTGAGACCGGATACAATAGAGATTGATGGACAGTTTGATACAATTGTAACTCCATTTGGCGCCTGTGTTGACATCTATTTTGGGAAAATTAACGCACGGTATCCGGAAGATTTCAATCCATCAACCGATGAAGTGGAGAGACTTTTTACTGTACCGGTTAAGTATTTTCTGGAAACGGATCCTGTTGAATATGGAATTGAAGTTCGTTTTCATCCAATTAAAGAGGGACTGGATGGTAAGATCAAGGAACTGCTTCCGGCAAGAGAACTTGGATTGCCGGAGCGATACCAGGGACCCTGGTACGGAGGGATTCACCCTGTTCTTGTTTATCAGACAGATCCGGTTGTATGGGGGATGACAGCTATGATTGTTCGTGAAATATCGAACTGGATGAAAAAAATACAACAAAACCGCAGCGTCTGATACTGCGGTTTTGTTATGCATGCAATTTGTTATGCTGAAATTCTTTTTATTCCAAGGACCTTTCCCATAATCAGAGCAATAAATCCTGATGCAAAACTCAACAGAGCCCCCATCTTCATTTCTCGTTCATACTTGAGTGCTATATCAATAGATATTGACTCAGGAGGCGTTCCAAAGGCAACCGTTGTTACGAAGATAGCAACTGTAAAACCAATGGCAGCAACAATGCCAAGAGTGAAGACCTCTTTGGGACCTGTATGTGGAGGGAAGGCCATCTTGAATAACCTGCTTCCGGCCATGGAGAATATAAAAATTCCAAAGGTTTTCCCGAGAAGGATAGCTGATATAGTAATCAGAGTTCCAGGGCCGGCAGAACTTGCAGGAACTCCTGCATTGGCAATTCCGAAAAAGAACAGACCGATATCTACCGGCGATTTAAAGAAATGTTCGAACTCATTTAACGTATCATGAGATTTCTCCATTTCATCATCAAAGAGTTCATCGTGAACAGCTTTGTGCGCTGGCATAAAGGGTACAATGAAAACGAGGGCCAGACTGGAATGCACTCCTGTATAAAGAAGTCCGAACCATGCCGGGACGCCTCCAAGAATTACATAAAGCCAGTAGCTTTTTATATTCATTTTTCGCAGGATGTATGCAGCAGTTATTCCGGCCAATAATAAGAGCAGAAAAAGAGGTTTTACATCTGAAGAGTAAAAAATCGCAATAATGCCCATGCCTATCAGGTCATCAAGTACAGCAAGTACGAGTAGAAATGTTACAGCAGGATGCGATTGTCCGAACACCAGCCTGGCGAACAACCAGGAATAGGCAATATCCGTTGCTGTGGGTATGGCCCATCCGTGCAGCATCGCTGTCTGGTCCTCCCCGGTTTTGAATAATAAAGTTCCGGTCACATAAACGATAATGGGACCCAGTACTCCCCCCATTGTACCGAGAACCGGCAGAGAGGCTTTCGAGATAGAGGAAAGAGAACCTCCAGGCAAAAAGGCTTCTGTTACTTCTTTCATAGCAATCCCAAAGAAGAAAACCATGAATATATCATTCACAATAAAATGGATGTTGCTATGTTTTAGATTGCTAATTAGGTTGTGATGCACAAAATTATGATAGGTATCATAATCTGTGTTGGCCCATATCAGT
>JBNKQE010000348.1:0-5100 GCA_050295715.1 Leptospirales bacterium | reverse complement strand
CCTTCCATTATCGGAGCAAGCGGACATCCCTGTCCGGTTGCTCTGAAGCAGGTCCATCCATGGACCCTGTAATGTGCAGACTCCAATTTCCATCCATAAGCGAACTTCATGCTATAGAGACTGTTGGATGAAACAATTCACCTATGAATAGCTGAATTGTTTCTTTTTATTCTATAGATTTCCAACAATAAGTGCAACTACTATTACATCAGGGCCCTGTTTAATAGTAACAGTTCAGTCATACGAAAATATCTGGACCTGGCATACTACTTCAATAATGATGGTGCTGTAAATCCTTATCTTCGCTTCACGGCAGGTTATGGCGAGATTTCCAACACTGGCAGCAAAGATCAGGTACTGCGTACAGCGGTAACATTTGGAACCAGATTTCATTTTGGACCTTCGTTCTTTGCCGACCTGGAAGTCATGGGACAAAATCAGGATATCTATCCATCCGGCGATTCTAATTTTGCCGGTTCGAATAATGTAATATTGAGTATGCGAGATTATTCAGCAGGTGTTGCATTAGGTGTTCAAATATAACTATTAACTTACTGCATACAAAAATGAATGTTTTCGGCAAAAGCCCGATCCTGAGTATTAAGAATAAAAGCGTTTAAAAAAAGAGTATTTGAAAAATCAAGTACAGGATTTCGCCTGACAACACAGACCCGATATACGCAGACAGGATTCTATCTATACAGGTTTTACCGGTATATAGAACATTTCTTCAGAGTCGGGTTCCTCATGCTTGTATCTCTCGTCCATAATCTCGAAATGAGGCCTGTTATCGAGTATATACGCTGAACCGGGAAGCCATGATCTAAATATATAATCAAAGCTCTCCATGCTTTTACTGGCGGGACCGAAGTGATGAAATATTGCGTAGAGACCATTCGGGATGATTAGAGTCTCCATTCCTTTCGGTATATAATCCAGGCTGCATACTTCCACACCGGCCCATTTTTCAAAAGTTTTTTCAGGAGAGAGTGTCCGGAAAAAATCGGAGCTGAATAGCTGAATGGAAAAAAGGTTTTCACTGCATAGGTTTTGAATCTCTTTTTTTCGAGGCATGAAACTCTGCCAGAGTTCTTTCGTAATATTTTGAGCCATCGAAGCGGTTCTCTTATATCCGATTATCTTTTTCTCGTGCAGCATTTCTATGGACGGCTCGTTCATGTTATCACCTATTCATTAGAATCTCTGCTGCTTCATTAGTAGACAATAGCCGTTAGAGTCGAGCAGAAAAATTATTGTTATTTTCTGTTTACAGCTCAGATGTGTGTTGAGAACTTTACTGGAAAAAATTCAACAGTAGAATTCCATGAAAAACAATCAAACAACATTTCGCAGAATCACTCTTGCAGGAGCGATTTCAGCATCTCTAACACTGCTAGTAATATTATTTATTTCTTCCGGTTGTAATAAATCCAATAAAAAAGAGTTAACCGTAGGCTACTTTATGGAGTGGCCCACACCGAACCTCTACGCACAGGTAAATATGATTTACGATAAAGAGCTTGGTGCTGACGTGAAATGGGTTGCTTTTGAATCGGGGACAGCCATGTCTGCGGCGATGGCATCCGGTGATGTAGAAATCTCTTTCTCTCAGGGAATTCCCCCTTTCGTTGTGGCCGCTTCTGCCGGGCAGGACCTGCAGGTCGTAGATATTGCCGTATCCTATTCGGAAAATGAAAACTGTGTGGTTCGTTCGAGTCTTGAGATAACAAAAAAGAATGCTAAAGAGCTGGAAGGCAAACAGGTCGGAGTACCCATTGGAACGGCTGCTCATTACGGTTTCTTGAAGCAGATGGAACATTTCGGAGTAGATACCTCCACCATGAAAATCGTTGATATGTCGCCACCGGATGGGGCCGCCGCTTTTGCCAGCGGGAACCTGGATATGGTCTGTGGCTGGGGCGGTTCACTGGATCGCATGAAACAGTACGGAAATGTCCTGCTAAGCGGTAAAGAAAAAGAGAGACTGGGGATTCGTGTATTCGATGTCACATCGGTATCGGCTCAGTGGGCGAAAAAGAATCCTGATCTCCTGGCCAGATTCTTAAAAGTAACCACCGATACAAATGCCAGGTTCGTCGGCGGCGAAGCCGATACGATGATTCCGGTGATTGCCAGAGCCTCTGGTATGAACGAGGATGCGGTTAAAAAGACAATGGCTGGATTTATGTTTCCAACAGTAGAAGAGCAATTGAGCCCGAAATGGCTGGGAGGCGGAACGCAGAAATTCCTCAAAGAGGTTGCCGATTTCTTCGTGAAACAGGAGACGATTCCCCGGTCACGGGAGAGCTATGAGAGCGCTGTTGATTCCAGCTATCTTAAAGCCGCCTCCACACTGTAAAAACACGGTGAAGTCGTCCTGTTTGGAGCAAGCTGCCTTGCTACCCGGGGAGGAAATTCACGATAATCTACACGATGAGGAAATGATTTGCACTTATCAAAAACTGCCAGCTTAACTATAGATAACCTCTCGATGACTTTTAACCTTCCCGATGGCGGTTCGGTTCATGCTCTAAAAGATGTCTCGTTTGAATTAAGAAGAGGCGAATTACTGTCGGTATTGGGACCTTCGGGCTGCGGCAAGACAACACTTCTCAATATAATCGCTGGATTTCTCTCTCCAACAGAGGGGGAGGTTTTACACAATGATCATCGAGTCACCGGTCCCCATGCAGAGAGGGGAATGGTATTTCAGAAAGGGGCTCTTTTTGAATGGATGAGTGTTCGTAAAAATATTGGATTCGGACCTGCCATGAAAAATATGCCGGCAAGGGAAATAC
The DNA here is from genome assembly GCA_050295715.1 of Leptospirales bacterium. Lineage (GTDB taxonomy): Bacteria > Spirochaetota > Leptospiria > Leptospirales > Leptonemataceae > JBNKQE01. Next base: position 2,302 of record JBNKQE010000348.1, on the reverse strand, counting down.
AGGAGCGTGTGGATGAGCTTCTTGAAATTGTCGGCCTCCATGGTTTTGGCGAAAAAGCAATCTATGAGCTTTCGGGTGGAATGCAGCAGCGTGTGGCACTGGCCCGATGTCTTGCCAATGATCCCGATGTCATTTTAATGGATGAGCCGCTGGGGGCGCTGGATGCACTTACCCGCGAAAAGATGCAGCAACTGGTCCTGAAAATATGGAAGGAAACGGGCAAGACTATCATACTGATCACACACTCCGTGGAAGAGGCACTCCTTCTCGGCGAGCGTCTTATAGTTATGGCACCCAGACCCGGACACATTCACAGTGAATATCGCTTTCCCTTTGCCGAAATGGGTGTGGCAAGAGATCTGCGGGAGATCAAAAAGGAGCCGGACTTTGTAAATCGTCGTGATGAGATACTCTCCCTGATATGGGAGATGGAAGAGCAAATCATGGGGGTCTCTGTATAATATCATGGTCATTTTAGCTGTATATATCACAATCTTTCTTCTGGCCTATATTGCTTACGGGCAAATAGCAAAACATCTCAGATCAAGACAGGATTTCAATGAGAGAAAGATGGTAACTTTCGGTGATGAGTCCGCTATCCGCTCCAATCGAGCCGCTTCCGTAATCTCGGTGCTTTCCTTGTTTATTATCTGGGGGGCCTTTACCGGTTCGGTAATCATTCCCGTTCATGTGCCTGGACCCTATGTCGGCGAAACCACATTTACCTATACTGCGCTAAATGGACAAAATCAAAGCGACGATGCGACGGTGCATGTAACTGTAAAACCACAGGGCGATCCGCTTGCAAAGCCTGAAAATATGGTAGAAGCTCGGGAAAAATTCTCTGCAAACTTTGCTGCGGATGATTCTGTGGAAGTGGCGGCCCGTCGCAGCGTGATTGTTCGTGTGAAAAGCAATGACGAAGGAGGTAAATATCCGGCGTATCACGTTGTTGCCGTAAATGGAGAGAGTATATCGGCGGGGCAGAAGATTTCTGTAGATCATGGGAGTGTGAGTTTAACCCAAAAGGGGAGTCTCTCGTTTGTCCCGGAAAAGGGGATGCAGATGGATCCCATCTGGCTTCCGCCACCGGAAGATGTATTTATGAGACTGATTGAGATCGCCCGGGATGGTTATCAGAATGTGACACTGTTTGAAAATGTGGGCTGGTCACTACTGCGGGTTCTTGCCGGATTTGTTGCAGGGAGTCTTGTCGGCATTCCACTTGGTTACGCCATGGGGCTGAGTCACTGGTTTCGTGGCTGGTTTGACCCCATCGTCGAGTTCATGCGCCCTGTACCGCCCCTTGCTTTGATACCTCTTGTGATCATCTGGTTCGGTATCTGGGAGATTGGTAAAATCAGCCTGTTGTTCCTTGCAGCCCTCTGGATCATGACCATTGCCGCACGGTCGGGAGTGAGCGGTGTAAGTATATCCAAAATTCATGCAGCATACTCTCTGGGAGCATCGAAATCACAAATATTGATGCACGTCATCATACCCAATTCACTTCCTGAGATATTTACCGGTGCAAGACTCGCCATGGGCGTATGCTGGGGAACCGTTGTCGCTGCCGAACTGGTGGCCGCACAGAAGGGGGCAGGAAAGATGATCATCGCCGCCTCAAAGTTCCAGCAGACCGATATCGTCATCATGGGTATTATCATAATTGGTATCATTGGATACAGCATTGATGTGCTGATGCGAAGAGTGGAAAATTATCTTGTACCCTGGAAGGGGAAGTCGTAGTTGACATTCGGACCTTTTCCCTCAAATGCCTCCTTAAAATAACCACATCAGTATCCTGACTGATCAACCACTCTCCAACATGACTTCCTTTATCCTTTTTTGCTTTCGTATATTGATTCTCAACGATCATACCTCCGAGTCCATTTTCAGTTTGTTTAACGATAATTTTGCGATTCAATGATCGTTCTATGCAGTGTTAGGACGCAAAAATCTCCTTTTATTATTTAATATATTTATTTCTGTAATTTATGGATTAATATCCGTCCGTTAAGTAATAGCTATAATTATGAATATAACGTCTATCTTACACATTGTAAATAAATATATCAGCAAACGAGTTGGGAAGTCCTCAGGTGGGCAAGCTTTGTAGAGTTATTCGACCAACCAATCATATGAAAGCTACAGGTAAAAGGAGGATTGCTTGAATAACGAAAGGGGCATTGATCTGGGATCGCCGGATAGCGTGAGGGCTACAATTCTAATTGTGGACGATGATTCGGGAAACCTGAGCATCCTGGGGGGATTGCTTGCGCCTCACTATAATGTACTGGCC
>JBNKQE010000347.1:0-5118 GCA_050295715.1 Leptospirales bacterium | reverse complement strand
GTGGCAGCCACAAACCTGACGGAATCTCCAAAGACGTTGAATGGAAAGATTGCCCTTATCAGATATGATGGGGGTGTAGAAAACACGATCAATCACTGCATTGTTTATTTAGAAGTGGAACCACTAAAAAAAGCTGAGGCGGATAGTGCCTGTCAGGGGCTGAATTTCCGTGTGTGGAGATTCAATATTATTGGTATTTATGATTTCATCTCCGAAAAGCAATAATCTACGATTACCACTCCAATAAAATCTACTCATTTTACAAACGACTCATATCGTTTTTGATGCAGCATCCTGCAGGGAGAAACTCAAAAATTCTGACTCTGTTGGATTGGATGATCATATTGAACTCAACGTGGAGTCAGGCGATTCGATGAATCATGAATTCAACACATATATAATAAAATTCGGCAATTGAAAGTAATTTGAAAATATCTATGGCTCGAATAGGTGACGATGTTTTGATTTTATGTTACAGCACCATCATTCTATTCCCGTAATCATTACGGACAGCCAGGATCACTAATGATTACGGAAATGATTTTGAACTGTTACGGAAACAGGTATGGACTCATAGACCGGCACGAATCAGGTCATGTATGCGAAGAAGTCCAACAGGCTTTTGATCATCATCAACAACAGGCAGAACACTGATCTGACTGGGACGATTTTCCATCAACTCCAATGCCTCGATAGCACGTGAGTTACGCTTTATCACAATAGGATCTGAAGTCATTACTTCGGAAATAGATCTTTCCATTACATTGCCAAACTTAATAATAGCACGACGAAGATCACCATCGGTAACAAGGCCAATTGTTTTACCATCATCTCCCACTACAATAACACCGCCAAGATTGGGTCCCTCTTCGACAGCCAGAAGATCCTTGATGCCCGCATTTACGCTGACAACAGGAGCCTCGCGATCTTTTAATAAAAAGTCTTCGACCTGCAGAAGCAATCTTTTACCCAGTTGTCCCGCAGGATGAAACATGGCAAAGTTTTCCGCTTTAAAACCACGTATTTCACTGATGGCAGCAGAGAGGGCATCGCCGACGACAAGTGCTACCGTTGTAGATGCAGTCGGTGCAAGATTTAAAGGATCAGCTTCACGGCTCACAACAGAATTTATAATAACATCAGACATGCGACCCACTGTTGAATTGGAATTGCCAAGAACAGAAATAACAGGCACTCCCATCTTCTTTATTACCTGAAGCATACCAACCACTTCATCAGATTCTCCGGACTTTGCCAGCATGAGAATTACATCACCCTTCTGAACAACTCCGAGATCACCATGCAGTGACTCTCCAGGGTGCAAGAAAAAGGCGGGAGTCCCGGTGGATGAAAATGTGGCCGCAAGCTTTTGAGCTATCAAGCCCGATTTACCCATCCCGGAAAGGATCAGTTTTCCGGGACTTTCAATGATCAGTTCAGCAGCCTGGCGAATTGACTCAGGTTCCACAAGAGAGAAATTACCGGAAAGCTCCTGGATCTGGCGCTTGTAACTATTTTCAAATAGAACAAAGGGATCTTTAGACATGAACTTCTCCGAACAAAATTTCTTTTGGCCAGACATTTATCAGGAATTTTACAACGGCCATTTTCAATGCAAAGTAGAAGGAGGGGTTGAATTGGTCAATGCGATTAATCTGTAAGAAAAAGAATAGCATATGAAGAATCACTAAATTCTTTTGTGACATTTTCGTATTTTTTACTCCGTAATTTATGCAACCGGAAAAATCGAGAATCCCCAATGGAAGAAAACCTATCAGACTTCCGGTCAAAACTTTATCCGTCTTTTCTTTTATCCTGATGACAGAACTAAGTTAAATATGAAGACACAAAATCAGGTAATAAGAGTAGCCAGCCTGATATTTCTTAATGAGTCTAGAAATATACTAACCAGAATACTCCAAACATAGAAAATGATGAAATTAAGTAACTGAACATCTTAAAACAAAGAGCCGGTGAAATATTTATGGAGAATAAAATAAAAACCGATCTTCTTATATAAATGATACAGTGAAGCTGCCAATCAAATCTGAGGCCCTATGAATAAAAACTTACCTATAATTACAGAAAACAATACGATTGGCTACAACTCTCCCCCGTATATTATCGCAGAGATAGGATTGAATCACAATGGAGATCTGACAACAGCTCTTGAGCAGGTAAAACAGGCTGCAAAAAACGGGGCTCACTGTGCAAAATTTCAATTATATAATCCGGAACTTTTTATATACAGTGACGCAGCCCTGGGAGATGGAGAGCCCGGAAGCCTGCAGGATTTTTTCAGACAGTTTACACTCTCTGAATCTGACTGGAAAATTCTTGCAGCGGAAACAAGAAAAATGGGCCTTGATTTTTTATGCTCTGTGTTTGATGAAAAATCACTTGAGTTTTACATGAGTCTTTCACCTTCGTTTATTAAAATCGCTTCTGCGGATATTGATAATGAACCATTACTGCGATCGGTAAACAAAACCGGACTTCCGATTTTACTCTCTACAGGTACAGCCAGTGAGGCTGAAGTTGAACACGCATTGAGCCTTCTGAATAATGCGTCATCCATTTTGCTCTTTTTATGTGTATCATCCTACCCTGCCAGACCGGCAGATTACAATCTCAGCGTATTAAAAACCTGGCAGGAAAAATTTCCCGTCCTCACCGGACTTTCTGATCACACAGAAGATAACCGACTGGCTATTGCATCTGTAGCACTGGGTGCCTGTGCCATTGAGAAACATTTTACAAGCAACCGCAACCTGCCTGGACCGGATCAGAGTTTATCCATTGAACCAGCAGAGCTATCAGCTCTTGCACAGGATGCGAGACTAATATGGGATACAACAAGAGAGAAAGAAAAGACAATTAGCGAATCAGAGATTGGTGTCAGACAACATGGAAGACGTGCCCTATTTGCTTCCCGTGACATTCAGGCCGGAGAGATCCTGAATAAAGAAAGTATAGTTCCTCTAAGACCCGGTTCAGCGGGAATACCAATAAACCGTTATTCTGAGTTAATTGGTAAAACTATAAATAAATCTATAAAAAAAGGTGAACCTGTATTAGAAGACCATTTTTAACAGATGCTATCACCCTGATTGCAGTTCACTGTAATACGGACTGCTTGTGTTTTACTTTATAAATACGAATAGCCTCTGTTTTCCCTTTTGGTCGTATAAGACCAGCATTTTCAAAACTGAAGTCATCCTTTGCCTTCAAATACACATCTTCAGACACAAGAAGAGAGGTTTCCAGCTTCTTACAGGCCTGCTCAATACGACTGGCAGTATTAACAGCATCACCAATCACCGTATACTCCAGTCGCTCGGCCGTACCAATATTTCCAGCAAGGACCTGACCATAATGGATTCCAATTCTATGGTAAATCGGAAATTTCCCTTGAGCCATCCTTTTTTTGTTCAACTCATTTAGAGCTTCTTCCATTTCAAGGGCAGCGCAAACAGCATTATAGTTATCCAGTTCCGATGCAACAGGAGTTCCAAAGGTAGCCATAATTGCATCACCAATAAATTTATCAAGAGTACCATTATTTTTGAAAATAATTGATACCATTGACTGGTGATATTCTGACAGAAACGATAAAACTTCATCTGGCGTAAGTTTCTCACTCAAAGTTGTAAAACTTTTAATATCCGAAAAAAGGATGGCAACATTTTGTATCTTCCCTCCTATTCGGGCTTCATCCATAGTTGCGGCAATAATTCTCTGCGAAATCTGTGGAGAGAAATATCTTTGTAGCTGATTACTCGACACTTCAGCATGAGCAGCTGTTGAAATTGTATTTCGCACACGTCGGGAAATAAAGTATGCAATCATGGTCATCACGATAAACAAGATCAACTTACCAGCTTCAAAATCTAGATTCACTTTATAACTTGTAAAACCTTCGGAAAAATCAGAGGTTAGTTCATAAGGACTTGTAATTACAGAAATTATTAACAGTCCAGCATTTATGGACCACAGGAGAAAACCCGAGAATAAAACAATTCTCGGTTGAAAGTTTATCATATGGAAAAGCAAAATAACTACTGTAATAGGGAATATATCACTTTTAAGAATAAATGAAAACGGAGTTTTATCAACATCCATTACATGATGCAAAATGACAGAAAGAGAAATAACAAATAGAGCATCAGTAACCACGCCAGAGTAATGCAGCATGTTATTCGCCTTTACCTTCTTAATCAAAGAGTAAAGAATAGAATTCATGAGAATGAATACTACAATCCATGGAGTGACCAGTTGAATTTCAATTGCTTTACCGGTTCCGATCAGCAAAGTAACCAGAAAGTAAATTATAGATATGGCAATACGAAGTCTATACTGAAGTTTTAAACCATCTATCTCCTTCTGTCTTACAATATCATCAGCAGTTCGATAGGCCATACTGCATAATTGTATTTGCCCTTTTGTGACTCAACTAAATTATCACTTTATCGTAGGACAAATCCAGGAATCATATTATATTGTAATAACTCTCCATGTAATATGCAATGGAGCCTCCGCAGTCCTTTCCATGCCCGGTTGCTCCAAATGGCTCTATCGATATATTAACGCTTCTCCATAGCAAATTAATATACCAGATCTACAAACCTGATAGATAGTGGGATTCTCAGGATATTTCAAGGGTCTGTCATACGAATATGAATTCAATCATGGCGCGCCTGAAAAAAGTCCAAAATCAAAATTTGACGGACTTGAAACCATTGTTTCATGGCGTTTCACAGACTTAATTTGAACGAAAAAGGGATTATTTCAGGTGTGCCAATTATAAGCAGCAGATAATCGAGATGAGAATCCACGCAATCATTCCGCCTGATGGGGCACGAATCCATGCCACCCGAATCCAATCACCCTGCAAGATTGGATTCGAATCATTTACTGCAGTGTTTTACAAAATTTTGAATCATGCGAAGCCCATGATCGGTCAAAATAGACTCCGGGTGAAACTGAACGCCTTCAAGAAAAGGATATGTTTTATGGCGTACGGCCATAATGATCCCATCATCCGTTTTCGCTGTGATTTCCAGGTCATTGTGAGGAAAACTGTCCGGATCAATTACCAGTGAGTGATAACGAGTTGCC
>JBNKQE010000346.1:0-5131 GCA_050295715.1 Leptospirales bacterium | reverse complement strand
CCAACTCTTGATGTAATTGAGAATGGTATTTTTCTGTAAATATTTGATGCAAAGGAGTACTTGCTGTAAATATTTTCTTCTTTTTCTCGTTTAATATCTATTTTTACAGGAATTGCGCTCCAACGTGTTTTAAACAGATAATTTTGATTTCCGTAGGCCGAGCGCCCAAAATCGAAGATATATGCTTCTCTTTCGTTTGCATCACGAATTCCCTCCCAGAACATTTTATGTCCCGGGCGAAGATGAGAGAGCCTCTCATCGGATCCAGACCAGGGACACCAGGTAATCTTCTCATCGAACGTCAACACCATTGCTGATGCAACACGGTCTTCATAATATACTACATAATATTGCGAGGGAACGTATTCAGGGATCAGTTGAAAGAGACGTTTACTGAATACAGGTGTTCCGAATTTTGACATGGTTTGTGAAAATACAGAATAAAAATCATCGATTAATTCGGGAGTTGTGCCGCGGATAACCTTAAAGGGTTGTTTGTTGGCCTTTTTAATTTGCTTTCTTTGATTCAAAGAGAGTACATTTCTAAAAATATCTTCTTCATTGCAATCCTTAATGGGAACTCGCATTGTTACGGTATCATTCTCTTTAAATTCCCGATAATGAGGATTCAGGGTTCGTATCTGATACGATTTACCTTTGACACCTTCAAGCAACTCCGTGGACTCTTCTGTAAGTAAATCTGTATAATTAAGAAGAGGCAAGTATGAGTATTTCTTTTTTCCAGTAAATCCAGGAACAATAATAAATTCTTCTGATCTTTTGTACCCATACAATTTCTGGAGCATCTCTCTCCAGTTTTGAATAAATGACGCTGAATGAGTTGTGTTATATATGTAGTCCATGAATTTCCAGTGGACACTAATGGAATTGGAAAGTAATTTCGCTACAAGAAAATTGAATCGGCTTCGTTTTCAGTCGTCAGGGTAAGCTTTTCATTCTTGACTTGATGATTGTAGCCAGAATCCTCGAACGAAAGAATAATCCCATGCCATTCACCTTTGAAAAACAATCCATACCTGATTTAATTTTGATCCGTCCGCGTCTTTTTGGAGATGAACGGGGTTTCTTTATGGAGACCTACAAGCGCTCTGAATTCGAAGAACACGGCATCTCCTTTGATTTTAAGCAGGACAATCATTCAAAATCGGAGCGAGGAGTTTTGCGCGGACTTCATTATCAACTGGAACCTGTGACCCAGGGAAAGCTTGTGCGGGTTGTAAGAGGCGCTGTGTATGATGTTGCCGTAGATATCCGCCAGGGATCTCCGACTTTCGGCAAGTATGTCGGTGTTACCTTAACCGAAGATGGAAGAGAGATGTTCTGGATTCCTCCGGGTTTTGCCCATGGTTTTGTGGCCCTGGAAGATGGAACGGAGTTTTTATATAAAACCACTGGTGAATACAGTCCCGAACATGAGAGGGCTATTCGTTATGATGATCCCCAAATTGGAATATCCTGGCCGCTGAAATCCGATCATATAAAATTATCCGAAAAAGATAAAGAGGCTCCTTTTCTGTCAGAAGCCGATAATAATTTTAAGTATTAGTAAAAGTTCTCATGTGAGCATATTGTATTAGATTCTCATAAAGAAGCCATATCAGGAGAAAAATGTGTCAGCCAGATTATTAATTACCGGTGGAGCCGGATTTATTGGAGCAAATTTTGCTCATCATTTTTACCATAAGTATCCTGACTTTCATGTGACGGTCCTTGATAGACTAACCTATGCAGGGAACCTGGGAAACCTGAAGGAACTGGAAGGTAGTTCCCGGTTTCAGTTTGTAAAAGCCGATATTGGTGATCGCGATGAATTATTCTCCATTCTTGAAAAGGGGCAGTTCACTCATATTGCACACTTTGCTGCGGAAAGCCATGTAGACCGGTCGATACTGGGACCGGAAGAGTTTGTTCGAACAAACGTCAATGGTACTTTTAATATACTGGATGGACTCAGGCGTCTTGGATGGGCTGAAAATCCGGATGGCAGGCGTATGCTTCACGTTTCCACCGATGAGGTTTTCGGAACCCTTGGCGAAACAGGTGCTTTTACTGAGGAGACCTGTTATGCTCCCAATTCGCCTTACTCCGCTTCAAAAGCCGCCTCGGATCATCTCGTGCGTGCTTATTTTCATACATATGGTCTGCCTGTTGTCACGAGTAATTGTTCCAATAATTATGGCCCCTTTCAGTTTCCCGAAAAACTGATTCCTCTTATGACTCTTAATGCATTGCATGGAAAGGCACTTCCTGTGTATGGAGATGGAAAGAATATTCGTGACTGGCTCCACGTAGAAGATCACTGTACAGCGCTGGATGCTGTGCTAATGCAAGGGCGACTCGGTGAAACCTATAATGTGGGAACACGTAACGAGAAGACGAATTTAGATATCGTTCACGGGATCTGTCAAATAATGGACGAACTTCATCCGGAGGGAAAGCCACACACAGAACTGATTCAGTATGTAAAAGATCGACCGGGACACGATTTTCGATATGCTATTGATCCTTCAAAGATTGAGCGTGAACTTGGATGGAAACCCAAACACACTTTTGAGGATGGACTGCGAAATACAATTGAATGGTATTTGAATAACCGTCAGTGGTGGGAAGAAATTCTTTCCGGTGACTATAGAGACTATTATGAAAAGCAGTATGGTAATTCTGAAAAATAAGTCAGGATTATCAGTTAGAATAAACAGGTATTATAAATGACGAGAATTATAAATCAGAGAAAGGGAATCATTCTTGCCGGAGGATCCGGGACACGATTGTTCCCAATAACACGTTCTATATCAAAACAGCTTCTTCCGGTCTATGACAAGCCGATGATTTATTACCCGCTTTCCACTCTTATGCTTGCCGGGATTCGTGAGATCTTGATTATTTCAACACCAGAGCATACCCATCTGTTCAAGGAGCTTCTGGGAGACGGAAGTGAGTGGGGGATGGAGATCCAGTATGCGATTCAGCCAAAACCCGAAGGTCTCGCACAGGCATTTCTCATCGGGGAGGAGTTTGTTGGAGATAAGCCTTCCGCTCTTATTCTCGGAGATAATATTTTCTACGGTCATGATATGATGGACCTTCTCCAGGATGCCTCTGCAAAAGAATCCGGTTCTACTGTATTCGCCTATCCTGTTCAAGATCCGGAGCGTTACGGTGTCGTCGAGTTTGATGAAAATGGAAAGGCTCTTACTATAGAAGAGAAGCCAGAAAAACCCAGGTCCACTTACGCTGTAACAGGACTCTATTTTTATGATAACAATGTTGTTCCCTACGCCAAACAGGTTAAACCATCCCATCGTGGCGAACTTGAAATAACAGATCTCAACCGTATGTATCTGGAAGCGGGAACCCTGGATGTACAGGTTATGGGACGGGGTTATGCCTGGCTTGATACAGGAACTCATGATTCTCTTATTGAAGCTGGAATGTATATATCCACGATAGAAAAGAGACAGGGCCTGAAAATAGCCTGCCCGGAAGAGATTGCCTATCGCATGGAATATATCGATGGCGCCCAGCTTGAAAAACTGGCCGAACCCCTGAAAAAGACCGGTTATGGCCAGTATCTCCTGCGCATTCTCCATGAAAAAATCTGGTAAGTGATAAAATCAATGATTTATATAACCGGTGCAAATGGTCAGCTTGGACGCGATCTATCCAGAATTCTTGATGCTGTAAATATCCCATACAGAGGGTTTGATATTGATGATTGGGATATCACGAATTATGAATCCGCAGATGAGATATTAAAATCCGGGGAGTGTCGCGTGCTTGTTAATTGTGCAGCTCATACTGCTGTAGATCAAGCCGAAACCGACCGCGAAGCTGCCTATCTGTTGAATGGTGAAGTGCCCGGTCTCTTAAAGGATATCGCTGAAAAATATGGAGCCTTCCTGGTTCATATTTCGACCGACTTTGTTTTTGGAAATCCCCTGTCCATGGCCAGCAAGGGTTCGTTATCATATGAAGATTTTTTAACACTGCGTCCCTGGCGCGTGGATGATCCCGTCTCACCGAATGGAGTCTATGCAGAGAGTAAACGAGCAGGCGAAGAGTCTATCGTTGCCTATAACAGAAATGCTGGAAAAGAAGACTACTACGGAGCGGTGATTATTCGTTCCAGCTGGGTATATACATCCCACGGTAAAAATTTTCCCTCAACAATGATTCGACTGGCATCTGATCCGGATCGTGATAAACTTACTGTAATTGAAGATCAGATTGGACGACCAACAAGGGCTTATCGTCTCGCGGAGTTCATCCTTGCCTATTTAGAAAAATCAAATATTATAAATGGGAAGTCAAATAAACCTCAATTCGCGGAGAACTGTGAAACGTTCATTGGGGAAATGCTCCATTTCAGTAACGAGGGAGTTGCCTCCTGGTATGATTTTGCCGTGGCTACAATTGAGATCGCAAATGAAATCGGACTCTTAGATAGAAAAATTCCCGTATTACCAATCCCCACCGAGGCCTATCCCACGCCGGCGCCAAGACCCCGCTATTCGGTAATGGATCTCTCTACAGCACGGGAGATAATGCCATCCATTCCCCACTGGAGAGAGGATTTACGTAATGTGTTGCTGGAGATGAAAGACAGCGGTAATAATTCGTAAATCGACAATGAACCACTGATGCACACAGATGCACACAGATACACACAGATACACACAGATGCACACAGATACACACAGATACACACAGATACACACAGATACACACAGATACACACAGATACACACAGATACACTCAGATGGAAGTAGAATGTTTATCTGTGTTCATTGATGTTAATCCGTGGTTTCTCGCCGGTGCAATTCATCCTGTAATAATGAACCACTGATGCACACAGATACACACAGATGGAAGCAGAGTGTTTATCCGTGTTCATTGGTGTTAATCTGTGGTTCCTCGCCGGTGCAATTCATCCTGTAATAATGAACCACTGATGGACACAGATACACACAGATGGAAGCAGAACGTTTATCCGTGTTCATTGATGTTAATCCGTGGTTCCGGACTCATGGATTGTAAGCGTCCAAGCAACGACATCTTCCCAAAAGTCCGCAGATCTGATATATTCAAAGAATGGAAAACAAGCAAACA
>JBNKQE010000345.1:0-5133 GCA_050295715.1 Leptospirales bacterium | reverse complement strand
CAATTATCTTTCGGGCGGCACGATTAAGATAAGAAATGTGTCCCTGCATATCGGCCATCCCCACAAAATCGATGGATTGTCCGAGGATTTCCGTCAGACGTTGCCTCTCGGCTTCGATCTCTTTTTGTTCGGATATGTCACGGGAAAAACCCACCGTACCCATCAGGATTCCATCCACGATAACAGGCGCCTTATAGGTCTCGAACCAGCGACGTTCTCCCCGATCATCGATCAACTCCTCAACACTCTTCTTTTCGCGTGTATGGAGGACTTCCCTGTCATCTTTGCGATAGGAATCGGCAAGATCCTTCGGAAAGAAGTCGAGATCTGTTTTCCCGAAAAACTCTTCCGGATCCGTTCTTCCTGCCGCAATCGCATAGGCCTGGTTAACGGCAAGCAATCGACTCTCGGTATCCTTGAGCCATACCATGAAGGGGAAGTTGTCCAGAAGCGCTCGCTGATACTGCTCCTTTTCTCGAAGCATCTCCTGCATCTCCCGGTGTTTCGAAATATCCCTTGCGATACCGAGAACACCGATCAATTGATCATTCGCCCCGACAAGAGGCGCTTTAATGGTCTCCCAGAGCTCTCTGTGCCCATCGCTCTTAAACGTCACCCACTCTTCATTCATGCGTGAGGCTCCGGCAGCAATTGCTTCGACATCCTTTTTCCGGAAAAAAGCGGCCGCCTCAGGATCTACATGGTCATAGTCAGTGGTCCCAATTAACTCCTCTTCGCTACAGTCATAGAGCTCTGTAAATGCGGAGTTACAGGTCAGGTATCTTCCATCCGCATTCTTGAGCCAGATCGGTTCCGGGATAGCGGCAATCAGTTCCTTGAGAAGACGACGCTCATTCTCGAGAGACTCCCCCATCTTCTTTTGTTCCGTAATATCTCTTCCGATGGCAAGGGCTCCGATTATATTGCCATCACTGTCTCGTTCGGCAACGAACCGGATCTGATGAATCGGTTTCCCGTCGAAGGTCTCGTTGAGTTCCACCTCCAGTTCGCCTGGTTCCCCGGATGTGAGAACCTGAAACAACATTTCTTCATATTCCTTTGTATTTTTAAGAACTGATACTAGCCGGTCCGAAGGCCGTTTGCCGATCAACAAGTCGGAAGTGGTTCCTATTGTATTTTCCATTAACCGATTCATATAGACAGTCTGGCCATCCAGATTATATCGAATGATGTTGTCGGGAGAGTTTTCGGCGAGGGTTCGGTAGTCACGCTCGCGGGTGATCATAACCTCCTCCATCTGTTTTCGCTCTGTAATATCACGGCCAATGGCAAGGGTGCCGATTATCTCACCAGACGCACTTCGCTCAGCGATAATGTGGAAGGAAAGGATTCTCTTCTCGCCGGAGGTATGGGGGACCTCAATTTCGATCTCGATGGGCTCCTCTGACTCCATGGCAGCCTGAAGGGAACGCTCGAAAGCGCCGGAATGGATATCATCGGCAGGATTGAATTCAAGTGGGGTGCGCCCAAGCAATGTGTTGCGATCCACACCCATAGATTTGAATAGTACAGGGTTAGCATAGACAAGTCGACACTCTGTATCGTAACGAGCAACAATATCCGGTATGTTTTCGGCCAGTCGCTTGAATTTGCGTTCCCGATAGAGGATTTCCTCTTCCGCTTTCTTTCGTTCGGAAATACCCCGAACCAGGCCGAGAATGTAAGATTCCCCCTTGAATTCAAAATAGCTGGAATTGATCTCCACGGGAAAGGTTCGCCCGTCCCCGGTCCGCTGAGTCCCTTCAAAAGTGACCGAACCCGCTTCCCGATTTTGGCCCCAGATTTCGCTCCAACTTTTCTCGGTCACATCAGGATCAATATCCATCACGGAAAGACGAAGGAGCTCTTCTCTGGTATAACCCATTACCCGGCATGCTTCGTCATTTACATATTGGAACCGCCCCTCCCTGTCAGCCAGATAAGCAGCTTCTTTTACATGATTTAGAGCATATTTGACCATTGAGAGACTGTGTTCCACACGCTTGCAATCCTCCATTTCGCTGGCAAGTCGAAGATTTTTCAGACCTGTTTTTGCAAGGACCTGCACCATACTGTGCAAAAAAAGAATATTTTCACGTGCTTCTTCTCGGCTTAACAGCGGAATTCGGTCAATAGCATTGATGTATTCTTCCATATCGAATCCGGACTCTCTGGCCTGTGAGACTGAGAAATCCCTGTCGAGAGGAGTGTCATCATAAAGGAATTGTCCGATGATGAGAGTTGCCAGATACTTGCCTTCGATGACAATCGGCATGGCGATGTCGATCATGTTGTTCTTGCCGCGGTATTCGAGCAGCTCTCCACCGGATTCTTGCAGATGAGATTTTATGGAAGTATTGCTTTCCTTACAACAGGGACATATATCCGTATCAGTCCGGAGAAATCGGGTAAGGTAATCCTGCCACCCCACTGATATAAGATTCTTTCCGTCGACATCAAGCAGGCAATAGGCCATCCGTGAAAGCTGGCTATGGGATTCCAGCAGTTGCCTTACTTGCTCGATATTGATAAGTTCACTCAACTTATAATCAATCATAATTTCTACCAAATATTTATATTAAATATACATGCTTGCGGTCTATCGTTTTTTTATAAGACGTGATATTACAGATACAGTAAACAAAGAAAATCGGTCTGACAATCCGAATCCGGATTTCGCTCCCTGTGATTTATCAATCAGTGCAGAACTACATACAAATCAATACATAATCGTATTAAAAATATGCTTCGCCATAGAACACTCTTTTTTACCAATATACAATCCATCAAGCTGATAAGCTTACCACAGATAGAAATTCCGAAGATGGCACCTGAGACCGTTTGAGAAAACATGCTTTTCGGTATTCTTTATGCGTGACAGTCTATAAAGATCCATACTATCAAATCGAATTACCATCTAATTATTTTTATCTATCTTCATAGCGCCTGATTGATAGCTTAACACAGGCAGTATAGCTATATTAGCTTACTAAAACTTTTCTTCACTGGCGAAAAGAGTATCCTTGTTACGAATCAATTGACCTTAATTTGTTGACGGGAGACATTGCTTCTATTCAAGGAGCAGCTCAGGAATGACCAATAGAAAGAACAGTATCTCAATAAAATTAACCTTCTTTGCAGCAATTGGCGTTGCACTTATTAATCTTCTTCTTATTGGCATCTCCTATAACCAGCAGAAAGAACAGTATTTCACTGAATTGTTCCGCCTCGAAGAAATGATCAGCAAGGCAGTTGATCCATATTCGTCCCACCTTGAACTGATTAAGACCCGGATCCATGAGAATCCCAATAGCGATCTAACCGGGGAACCCTTTGCTTCATTGCAACAAGTAGTTGATCAATTCACAGGCGTCAAACCTATTGCAAATGTCTATATCATGTATCCGGATCTTGTGTATAAACAGGAGAAGGCAAACATTGTGAATCTGATTTCGAACAAAGAACTCTACGAAGGGGGATTGACTCCCTCTGCCCTGTTCGAAATTAGCCCTGAAATGCAAAAGGCTTTCGAGACAGCCAAAAGTGAAGGACTCGGATCTTCCGATATCTATTCCGATTCATTTGGAACATGGTTCAGCATACTTCGCGCTATAAAACCCGATGGAAAAAATACAGCGGCGGTCATGGGAATTGACTTTGATTATGACCGGATCCAGTCTGACCTCAGACAAAAGTTATTGATAAATTTGTTTGTCGGCATGACTCCTGCGATTCTTTTTATATTTTTGATATACATTTTTTTTAGAATACTCCTAAAACCCTTATCCGATCTTAACAAGCTCTTCGGCGCCGCAGCGGATGGAGATCTCAGTGTAAAAGCCGATATAAAAGTAAAAAACGAGATATCCCAACTTTCACTACATTTTAATGCCATGATTATTCGCCTCTCTGATATTATCAGAGACGTCCTTCGATCCGCAAATGGTGTCAACACTGCCTCAACCGAAATCAGCGAAACGGCACAATCCCTTAGCCTGTCTGCTTATGAGCAGACACAAGGGGTTGAGGATATACTTACTATCATGGATGAGATAAGCACGGCCATCATTGAAAACAATAAGTATGCAAAAGAAACGGACGATGTTGCGTCGCAGGCTACTTCCAGAGCAGAGCTTGGAAGAAATGTTGTAGTTAATACGGCAGAAGCAATGAAGTCCATCGCAGGCAAAATCGTTGTAATTGACGACATTGCCTATCAGACAAATCTACTCGCCCTGAACGCGGCTATTGAGGCTGCAAGAGCGGGCGAACACGGAAAGGGATTTGCCGTAGTCGCCTCCGAGGTAAGGAAACTGGCCGAGCACAGCCAGGCAGCTTCACAGGAGATCGGTAAAGTTGCCGCAAGCAGTTCCGGAATGGCTAATGAGGCGGGTAGATATCTTAATGAGATTGTTCCCCTGATATCGGAAACCTCCGAACTGGTCAGAAAGATTGTAGAGAGAACAGATGAACAATCGGGTAGAGCACAACGAGTGAATAGCAAAATCAATCACCTGAATCAAATCACTCAAACCAACGCCTCTTCCGCAGAAGAACTGGCAGCTTCCTCCGAAGAGATGAGCGCCCAGGCGATTCGCCTCCAGGAATTGATGGATTTTTTTCGCGTGAACGAAGAAATCGAAATCTAAGTTAACTTATTTTATATGTTTCATACCGCGAGGTTCGGTTGTCAATTGCCTTAGCATTTTTAGTGTATCCTCGCGTTCAGTTTTTCCTCAGGCAGGTGATAGAGAACAATCTATTGTAAAATGCTCCTCACTCAAAAGATCATGGTTCTTGCAAGAGCCATGATCTCTCGAAAAAAACTGCGGGATATTTCATCTTATAAGAATCGTTTCCAATTTTTGTAAATACGGAATGATTTCAGACAGGATCGTCAGGATCGAGTCTCATGTCGAGCGACAGATGATCTACCACCGGATGGATACCGATGGTAGATCCTGTAAAGTCATTTGATCTTGAAAAATTCCATGATTCCCTGCAGTCGAACAGCCTGTCCGCTCATCTCTTCCGATGTGGCGGCAAGCTCTTCTGATGCACTGGCGTTTTGCTGCGCTATGGAAGAGAGTTGCGCGATGACTCTATTCACCTGTTCGGCTCCCATGGATTGTC
>JBNKQE010000344.1:0-5161 GCA_050295715.1 Leptospirales bacterium | reverse complement strand
AGCTGAAATCTTCGAGGATGCCGGATGGAATCTGGTGGAGACAATAACCTGGAAGAAAAATCATTACCGCCCGATTCAGGGCAGGCGAAGGGTAAACAATCTTACAGAGTTCATTCATATCTTCTGGAGAAAGCCGGCCAATAAAACCGAGTTTCTATCTGGTCTGTCATTTATGCTGGCGAAAGGGAAAATGCCGCTTCTTGACAGGCTGAGAGTCGGTGTCCCTTACAAGGATAAGTCAAATGCGCGAAGGTTTGCCGGTGGTCGAGATCTAAGATGTGCCGGGAATATCTGGGAAATCCCATACGAAACAATACAATTAAAAACCCAGAAAGGTCACAATGACAGGTTCCCGAAGGGACTCCCGGAAAAGTGCGTCGAAGTAACCGGATACCATCCACAGATTGCGTATGATCCTTTTTCAGGGAAGGGGACCTCTCTCAAAGTCTTTGAGGAGCACGGCATTAATTACATAGGAAGCGAAATCAATTCATTTCACTGTCGAACAGCAGAGGGTGAGGGGGTGAGGGTCCTATGAGCAGGCAATTCAAAGAAATTTGTTTCACATGTCACAGTGGAATCATCAAGGAATTGAGCGAAGTCTTTATCATCCATTGCAAACGAAAGAATGCGACACGTCTTGACATTGATTCTTGTTCTAAATGGACACATCATCCTGAAGCCAGGTTTTACCCTGCCATCAAGTATAAGGAGGCGGGATAATGTCCAGTCAGCGAAAGGAATTTATCACTCTTCTTGAAAAGCTATCCAGAACCCGGTCAATTCAAGAATCTTTATCAGACTTTTTAAGGATGGCTTCCTGTTCTCTTCGCAATGCCTATCCAAAACACAAGAGCGAAGAGGTAGAAAGCTATTATCTGCAGGTTGCAAAGAAGTACAGCAAGGATGAGCTTTCCATTTTCGCCCGATTACTCTCCCTGACTATTCTTGGGCTTGAGGAAACTACCCACGACTTTTTCGGTCCTGTATTTGAAGAAATGTCTGCGAGTTCTCGAATGGGGCAGTTTTTTACACCTCCAACTATCGCAACTCTTATGGCAAAACTCAATTACAGTGATGTTCCCGAGTATGGGATAATCAAAGTTTCAGAGCCAGCAGTCGGTGCAGGTGTAATGATAATCGAACTCATGCGATTCTTGAAAGAGGACCGAAAAGTCAATTATCAACATCGTTGTTATGTAGATGCATGGGACCTCAGCGAAGATGCATTTAGAATGGCTTATATCCAATTTTCACTATTGGGCATTCCAGCAACTCTCACCTGGGGCAATACTCTGACACTGGAAAAGTATGCTGTCTGGCATACGCCATTCTATTTCTTCGCTGAAATTGAAACACGCTTACATTTAGAAGCTCAACTCGAACAAATACAGAATCTTTTTCCTGCTCAAAAGCTCACGAAGGTGAGCAACAAACCAGAAAAAGAAGAACACTTAATTGAAAGAACAGTTGAAATCTTTGCAGAGGATCAAACCGGTCAGTTCCAGCTATTCGATATGGAGGCAAGCTAATGTATATTAAGGAATTCAAATTCGAAGATGGAAAAATTACAATCAAACATACAGAAGGGTTTGGAGGGATTGTAACACGTAAGTACAGCGAAGCTGATTGCCCTCCGGGAATAGGCAAAATCCTGTCTGATTTGCGTGTTGATCTGGCACATATCTGCGAACTGGATCATAAAAACGAAATGATAACTGGTAGAATTGTAATCTATGGATTCAAACGGAGTACAAAGGATGGAATCGATGAGATACAGCTTCGTGCATACAGGGCTCTTGCTAAAACGAAGTCTCTACAGGATTACGATTCCCCACTTTTGATTATGCCTCACCCGGAGGGGCCGCCTCCTGCAGATCATGAGAAAGAGCGAGTCTGGCCGCAATCCACATACAAGAAGATTATGGGCCTGTTTCTCAAAATTGCAGAGTATACACGAAGCAAGCAGGAAGAGGCAGTCGCTCAACCGTTACTCTTCGATTCAATGGTGTAATATTATGGAAAAACGTATTTATTGCTATGCTTCTATTCTGTTACGGCGAAGCCCTGCGGAAATTGCGGAAAAAGGGATGTCAGTTTTCCTCCATAAAAAATCGGGCTGCGATATTCAGAGACCGCATGAATGCCCCATGCTTCGCAATCATATTAAAACTCTGTTTATTATAGCAGATCAAAAAGCAAAAGGGGCTAACTGATGCCACCACGTTTATCACAAAGGGAGCTAAAAGCTTTAATCGAACCAGGACCAGGTAATAGAGGAAGAGCAAAGCCAAAGAATTTAGAGGAAGAACTTCAAAAGAAGGTAATTCGCGAAATCAAGTTCAGATGGCCAGAGCTCAGAGACTGTATTCATGCCGGTTCACTCTCAGGTATGAAACAATCAGCAAGCAGGGGAAAACGTGCCAAGGACATGGGGCATGCGGCCGGTTTTCCGGATCTCGGTATTTACATTAGCAGGGGTGTGTATTCAACAATCTATCTTGAGCTGAAATATGATAATGCCTATCCATTTCGCAAGGATGGATCTCTGCGAAAAGATGAACATATTGAGAATCAAGCCAGATGGCTCATGCGTCTTAGAGAAGCCGGCCATTACGCTGACTTCGCAGTCGGTTATGAAGAATCAATTCGAAAGATTGATGCATATATCAATCTCCAACCCGGTGAAAATCTTGATCACATGATGTATAAATGGAGTGCATAGATGAGGATATTTTTGATAACATTTTTATTCCTTTGGTCAGCTTCCGCTGGTTCATCCAGTCTGGATTTCATCCCCGATGAATTTGGTATGATCGCCATGTCACAGGGGATTGAACCTCCTGTTTTACGCTCACTCTGTCAGATTGAATCCAACCTGAAACATTCAACTTACTGGAAGATCACACGGTCAACATCCGGGGCTCTGGGGATCTGCCAGTTAAAACCGGCCACGGCCAGATGGTTTGGATGCGGAAATATTCAGAACCGGTTCTGGAACATTCAATGCTCGGCGAAATATCTGTAAGTGATCAAGCAAGCATACTGCAGGCCATTTTCCGGGCCCGGGCTTACCAGCTGCATGATTGGCAAATACCACGATGGCCATAATCGAAATCTTCGCAATCTATCAGAAGCGGGCAAGAATCACATTCGTAAGTTCTGGATTGCATATTGCAAATCAAAAGGTGAGATACTATGATTGAAGCATACCCATTAGCATGGCCCCCGGGTCGAACAAGAACAAAAAGACCACAGTCATCCCGGTTTGATCGTAAAATGACAACGGGTAGGGCTCAACATGAGTTAAACCAGTCATTATCAAGGCTTAAAGCGGTAAATATTGTAATCTCAACAAATGTACCGACCAGAAAAGACGGTCAATTTTATGCTTCAGCGAAATCACCTGAAGACTGTGGTGTCGCCGTTTATTTCAATTATAAAGGTTCGCAGAAGTGTTTTTCATGTGATAAATATACATACTTAAAAGATAACATCTGGGCTATTGCTAAAACTATTGAAGCGATTCGCGGTATTGAAAGATGGGGAACAGGTGAAATGGTGGATGCTGCATTTTCCGGTTTTGATGCATTGCCTTCTCCAGACTCAGTTCATCATAAAATGTGGTGGGAGACTCTCGAAATATCCCGTGAAGCAACAGAATCGGAAATTACCAAAGCCTACCGAAGATTAGCTTCAATACATCATCCTGACAGAGGCGGGGAGCATTCAAAATTTGTAGAAATCCAGAAAGCCTATGAAGAAGCAACAAGGAGAAATGCATGAAAGCAATTCTCAGTATAGATGGGGGAGGGATTCGAGGAATAATCCCTGCCTTGATCCTCCAAGAAATCGAAGCTAGATCAGGGATGCGAATTGCCGATCTATTCGATCTCATTGTCGGAACTTCAACCGGTGGGATAATAGCAATCACATCTGTTGTTGATCACGGTGATGGCACACCAGAGTTCACCGCTGAAGACCTGGTCAAGCTCTACGAGATTAATGGAAAGAAGATCTTCTCCAGATCTTTCCTGAAATATGCGTCCTCAGTTATGGGGGCAGCAGACGAGAAGTATTCAAGCGAAAACATTGAATCTGTTCTAAAAGACTATTTTGCTGATGACCGGATGGGATCCGCTCTAGTGCCTGTCATGGTCACGACTTACGACATTCATAACCGGGAACCCTTCTTCATAAAAAGCTGGAAAGACGATACAATGGGAATCCGTATGCGAGATGCTGCCCGGGCCACATCTGCAGCACCGACTTATTTTGAACCACTCCTTCTTGGGGATCGGGCACTTATAGACGGTGGAATTTATATTAATAATCCGACTGTCTCCGCTTTCGCTGAAGCGATCCGTATCTTTTCACCAGAAGAACAGTTCTTGGTTGTATCTCTCGGTACGGGAGAACTCACGCGAAGGATTGAGTATGACAGGGCGAAGAACTGGGGAGCAGTGGAATGGTTAATACCCCTTCTTGATTCCGTTTTCGATGGAGCAAGCGACGTTGTAAACTATCAGCTCAAGCAGTTCATTCCGGAAAGCTTCTACCGCATCCAGACTACTCTGAATTATGCAAGTGATGATATGGATGATGCTACTCCAGAAAATATTGAGAAACTAAAATTCGAGGCAAGGACATTAATTAATCGGAAGAGTCGGACAATTGATCGGATTGTTCATTCTTTGGGAAAAAGATAATAATGTGAGAGAATATACTATGAATAACAATGAAGAAAACACATTGTCTTTGGAAAAATCATTACGTCCTGAAAGAAAGTTGATGGAATTGCATAACCAGGTAAGAGAACTTGAATATCGTATTTCTGCCATAGATGATTCGCTAAAAGAAATAAAAACTACTGGTGGATGCGGAAATATATCTCTCTGCAGACACTCAGATACATTTGAATCAAATACTAAACAAATCATCGCTCTTGATTATAAAAGTGATGATAAACATATCATAGATTATTTTCTAAATAAGCTCGAAACGAAGAGGAAAGCATTAACTGATGAATTGAATGCTATATGTATTTTTTTTGAAAAGGCTGCGCAATTATATGATGAGCATGTAGGAAAAGCATGATTGCGTTTAATTTTATAGACCTCTTTGCCGGAATAGGTGGCTTTCGCCTTGGTGCGAAGTGGGC
>JBNKQE010000343.1:0-5165 GCA_050295715.1 Leptospirales bacterium | reverse complement strand
AGTAATTATTTAATTAGCAATCATTCACGTCCCGGCTTTTGTATTTTAGAATATTATATCAATAAATATATCATAATTAAATAATATGACATAATCCAACGTTAATTCAATATTAACGCTCTCATTCTAACGAAATAAAACCCGCCATTAACTATACAGGTGAATGTTACAAATAGCAAAACACAGACAGAACATGGAAGCCTGATAATCATGGCTCTCGTCATACGTCAGGAGGATTATATAGAAAAAAAGGGGGTTTACGCGTTAACCTTAGAAGCTGGTGCGGGCATTTCGCATCGCTATTTATTTTACGATGAAGCTCCGAAAAATTGTCGCACCAGAGATTTTAATGAATGAGCATTCAGGTTATTCATTATCAGATGGATTTTCTTCGCATTGGCAATAATTACTACACCATTATTAATATTTACAATTATATATTCGGTTCAACAATGTTTCAGTCAAAAAAGTAATCTGAAATCAAAGGGTGATATCTATAGAACCAGTATTAATAAAAAACAGTCCGACAAAAGTAAAATCAAAACAAGATAATTCTATAGATTAATTAAAGACAGTAAATAACTTGACTGAATCCTGTCAGGCTAATTGCTAAAACATGTACCTTCTGCACAACTTATCTCTTATTACCTGGCATCAGTAAGCAGAGTGCGAAACATTTCAGCCCCACAGGAACCAGGGACACCTTCCTTTTCATTTTCCATGAGAGGTCACAAAAAAGCACCGGTCTTAATTATTGAACCGGTGCTATGTATTTCGCACTATATTTCTGACTTATTTGCATTGAGGAATTGTATAGAATACCGGGTGATTTTACTGGTTTTCCTCTTCCTCTCCGGGGTCACCCTCGTCTGATTCGGAAGGAGGTAGATACTCTTCATCGTCCTCGTAGGTTCCGTCATCCTGATACTCTTCGTCTCCATAATCATCCGCAAAGGACTCATCGCCGCTGTCATCGGATTGCGCCACAACAGTCGACACCCTGAAAAATCCACCGACTCCCAGCAGTATGGCCAGCACTATCACCAGGTACCTTTTCATAGTTTATCTCCAGACATATAGTTTACCCGGTCAAAAAAGAAAATTACCATCGCAGAGCGCCACTCAATTTTGGCTTTGTTGGAATTTTTACAAATCAGTTTTGTTATTCTGCACAGAAACGTGACAACATCGGCAGGTCAGTTCTTAAAGATACGATCCCAGGTTTCATCCAGGTTGCTACTCTCCATGAGAGCACTCCCTATCAAGATGGCATCAGCAAAATCTTCCATCATCATTCGTCCCTGGCGGTTTTCGATCCCGGACTCGGCCACAACAATAGCATCCGCCCTCTCCTTGCGAATAAGCTCACCCATTCTACCGGACAGTGTCAGATCCATTTTCAGGGTATCGAGATCCCTGTGGTTTACACCGATTATTCTTGCACCGGTTTCCAGCGCAGTTCTGGTTTCGGCCTCGTTGTGAACTTCTACAAGAACATCGAGCCCCTGGCTATGGCTGTATTCCAATAGAGTTTTAAGAGTTTCTTTACTGAGGATTCGCACGATCAGAAGGACAGCCGATGCTCCGGCCAGTCGTGCTTCTTTAATCTGTAGCGGAGAAATAATAAAATCTTTACGAATAACCGGAAGCCCACTCTCCCTTACAGGCAGTATATGAGCAAGGTCTCCCTGGAAATACTCTCTATCCGTCAAAACGGAGATAGCTGAAGCTCCAAGCCGCGCATACTCCTTCGCAATTTCTCCGGGTATATAATCGGCACGGATGAGACCTTTTGTTGGACTGGCCTTTTTGCACTCTGCAATAACCCGCAGAGGTTCCCCAGACCCTCTTTTTAGAGCATTATAGAATGACGGTATAGCAGGAAGTTCACCTGTTTCCAGAATGGCACGGTCTATCGACTGAACTTCCTTCTGTTTTGTTGCAACGATGCGGTCCAGAAGACCGGGGTGATTTTCACTCATAACCAGGTTCAGTCTTTTAGAGCTTCCGCTTCGGTCTCAAAGATTTCAAACAATGATGTCAGTTCAATCACATCGAAAATTCTCTTTACCTGCGGTCTGATGCTGCAGAGTTTCATTGTCCCGTTCTTTGCATTTAGCTTTCGAAGTGTAGCTATACAGGCTCGAAACCCTGACGAACTCATGTACTCAACTTTTTCCATATTCAAAACGATATGATTGTTTCCTTCCTGATCAATCATTCGAGCCAGTTCTTCTTCTATCTCGTTTGATACGGATACGTCCAGACGACCCTCAAGGTATACGACGAGTTTATCTCCAACTTTTCTGGTGTTCACAATAACGTTCCCCAATTCCGTTGATTCGGATTTATTAATTCTACACATAGAGGGAGTGTCAATAAATAAAATGACATCTACTCCTCGTGAAATCCTTGTTCACAGAATCCCTCTGATTCATACTGTCCACGTATTTATTTGAACAAGGAAAGCGCTTTTATTAAGCCGTAAACGGTAATCCACATGAGTCAGACCGATCTACTGGTAATCGATGCCCACGCCATGGCCTACAGAGCCTACTTCGCCATGCAGCACCAGAATCTCCGAAATCCTGTTACCGGTCAGCCTACCTGGGCTATCTACGGATTTTTTCGCATGCTTTTTAAGGTAATTCAGGATTATGCACCTTCTCATATTGCAATCACCTGGGACCCCGGCAAAAAGACTTTCCGCAGTGATGTATTTCCTGACTACAAAGCCACCCGAAAACCGATGCCTGACGATCTGCGCTCCCAGATTGATGAAATTCGTAACCTTCTCCAGGATGCCAGCTTCCCACAGATTACCATAGAAAATTACGAAGCTGACGACGTTATGGGGACCCTTGCCTTGAAATTTGGCAAGAAAAAACGGGTCACACTGATAACCGGCGACAAGGATTGCTACCAGCTACTCAGTGAAAACGTCTCCATGCTCCGCGGCCAGAAGGGCGTTACTGATTTCACCATTATCGGTCCCGACTGGGTAAAAACAGAACTCGGAGTTACAGTCGAACAGATTCCAGACTATATGGGTCTCGTTGGAGACAGCTCCGACAACATCCCCGGAGTCAAGGGTGTTGGCGCCAAAAGCGCTCAATCTCTCATCGAAAAATACGGCAACCTCGAAGGTATCTACGAGAATATAGACGAGATTAAAGGGGCTTTAAAAACAAAATTACTGGAAAATCGGGACAACGCTTTTCTCTCCCGTAATCTCGCAACCATTGAGACAAAAATAAAAGAAGTAACAAAACTAAAAGAATCCGAACTGAAACTTCCCGGATTCGCAAACCATGATACAGCAAAAGTCTTTCGAGATGCCGGTTTCAATCAACTATATGATGATATCATGCGAATGTCCGGAAACGTGCCAGGTGATGGCGAAAAAACTGCAAGTAAAAATGATAGCGAATTTATACTTGTATCCACATTGAAGGAATTAGAAAAACTTTCCTCTGCGCTGAAGAAAGCCTCTGTGCTTTCTGTAGATACGGAGACAGACTCCCCACACCCAACGGAGGCAAGACTTGTTGGGATATCTGTAACCGATGGAAAAAAGAAAGCATGGTATATCGCGCTACCTCCCGAAGGTGCGCCTTATGCGGAAGGCGGTATAATCCTCCAGGAAGCCCTCCCCTATCTTCGCGATTTTCTTGAAAATGAAAAGATACGAAAGGTGGGACAGAATATAAAGTATGACCTGATCGTGCTGCAAAGACATGGCATCGATCTAAAAGGCATCTATTTTGATACAATGATAGCTTCCTACCTTCTAAATCCAAACGTGCGAAGACATAACCTGGATGACATGGCTCTGGATCATCTGGGACATACGACAATTCCTTACGAGAGTGTTGTGGGCAAAGGGAAAAACAAGCTTACAATGGATCTTCTTCCACCCGATCAAATAACAGATTATGCCTGCGAAGACGCTTATATTACTCATAAGCTTTTCTCCCTGCTCGAACCAAAGATAAAAGAAGCCGACCTTACAAGAATCAATAATGAAATAGAGATTGCACTCATTCCGGTTCTTGCAGTCATGGAGCAAGCCGGTGTGGCTATTGATGAGAAATACTTTGCAGAACTATCTACTCAGTACGAAAAGAGACTGAAATCTCTTGAGAAACAGATATACAAACATGCGAACCGTGAATTTAATATCAACTCGACAAAAGAGCTTCAAAAACTCTTATTCGAAGAGCTGGGCCTTCCATCCGGTAAGAAGACTAAAACTGGTTATTCAACGGACCAGTCGGTTCTTGAGGATCTCCAGGGAAAACATCCCGTCGTTGATAATCTTCTGGAGCATCGCAAATTCTCCAAGCTCAAATCGACATATATTGACGCCCTTCCCGCTTTGATTAATAAAAAGACCGGTCGTATTCATACAAGTTTTAACCAGACGATTGCTGCTACCGGTCGCCTATCCTCTAATGAGCCCAATTTACAGAATATCCCGGTAAGAGAGGAATCGGGGCGTGCCATTCGAAAAGGCTTTATTGCAGCACCGGGAAACTCTCTTCTGTCTCTCGACTACTCCCAGATTGAGCTTCGCATCATGGCCCACTATTCCGATGATCCTGCTTTGATAGAGGCCTTTACTAAAGATGATGTGGATATCCATGCAAGGACTGCATCATCGCTTTTTGGCGTAAGCGAAGACGAAGTCGATCCCGATATGAGATCCAAAGCAAAGGTAGTAAACTTCTCCATAATATATGGTGTTACCGAATATGGACTTTCACGAAATCTCGGAATTTCCCGGGAAGAGGCAAAACACTATATCGAACGCTTCTTTGCCCGCTATCCGGGTGTTAAAACCTACATGGATGAGACAGTTGCCTTTGCAGAAGAGAACGGATATGTTGTAACTCTGAGTGGACGCAAACGGCAGATTCCTGAAATCACTTCATCAAACCGCTTTCGAAAGGAGGGGGCTCAACGAACTGCGGTGAATTCTCCCATACAGGGTACAAGCGCCGATATTATCAAAATGGCTATGATAGAAATTCATAGAAAAATACAAAAAAAGGGTCTGCATTCAAAAATGACTCTCCAGGTTCATGATGAACTAATTTTTGATGTAGTCCCCGATGAAAGAGATACTATACTGGATATAGCTAAAACGTGCATGGAAGGAGCAA
>JBNKQE010000342.1:0-5194 GCA_050295715.1 Leptospirales bacterium | reverse complement strand
AGGACTGCAGATGAGTAAATTCAACTGTCTTGGTTGAACCACTGGCAAAAAACACTTCCTTTCTTTTGGAATTTAGTATTATTTCATTAATATATTTTTCAGTAAATATAGAGATTCCTACAACACCTATAAACATATCGATATCAAGTAACTCAGAGTCTGGAAGTTTGTCTAAATCAATATATTCTTTTACAACACTTCCATTAGTTTCATAATTTGACTTTCCGGCTACAATATCTATTCCATAGACATTATTCACGCCCATTCTTGGAACTGTATATTCTACAAGCCGACGGCCAATGGCACCGCATGATCCCAGTATTAACATCTTTCGTCTTGAAAGAACTCTGCCAAGCCCATGTAAAACACTCTCAATTGCATGAAGAATAGTAACCGCTACCTCTTTTGATTCTTCCATACGCTTCGTATTCGATACGGCTATTGAAAAAGCGGGATATTGTAACTGTCCATATCTATTCTGAACATCCAGCATACGATCATATCCATTCTTTGTATGTTCTATACTTCCGGAAAAAACTGAATGAATCCAGGTTTCAAATTTCATCTTTCTGTCAGAAACTGAAATACGCTTATTTAATTCATCAATAACCTGACTGGAACCATCATTATTGAACCACTGAATACAATCATTTACAGATTTTCCATCAAGACAGAATTCATTAATTATGGGTGCCACATAGCCGCCATCTTCGATAACCAGAATTTGTTGATTCTTCTTTTTCGCCTCAATTACTTCCAATAAGAACAGAAAGAATGAATAATATTTCATTGCAGTAAAATAATCAGGCTTTATTGATTTAAAGAGTCTATCCAGACTGTAGGCAGCACCATGCGTAGAATACTGGTTGGAAAGTAAATAATAACCTTCAACTGATGTCTCGTCTTCCATGCGAGATAATCCATGAAAAAGGAATTTGTCTTCGGGCAGAGTATGCAATGTCTCCAGATAATTCATTGGAACAATTCCGGCATACTTCACAAATAAAATTCGAAGAAATTCACAATTTCCATTATCAATAGCTTTGATTGTCGCAAGAATTTCTGCAGTAATGTGATGTATTAAGAAAACCCTCACATTCTTAAAAATCTCCGGCCTCTTCTGACTTGCAGCCTCTAGAGATGGCATTCTTTTCAAATAATCATCTATAATTGATGATTGCCTCTGCTTTGAGAAGGAAACGTTTAGATTTGTATTCTTTCGTGATAAATCAATATATACTTCGTAATCATCATCAATAAGACGTATGGAATCTCCATGAAGTAATTTTTGAACAATACTATCGTCCTCAAGAGGTATTAATGACTTTTTTATTATTCCTTTCAGATCCTCATACGTACTCTCCAGCACATGCTTACTCATTTCACCAGGCCAAAGCAATGTAAGTGAATCACATTCACTGAGACCGAGATTCTTAATTTGATCAAAGAAAACAGTCTGGTGGCGATCAGTTTCAATAAATGCATTACGGTTATTTTCAGACTCTCTTCGCATTCCCATGTATATTGAGTTTGAAAAACTTGTTAATCCTTGTATATAAGATCGTTTGTCAAGATCATCTACAACAAGATGCGTAATTGAATTAATGTTCAATCGACTGTTATTTTCCAGATCAATAGATATCCGTAAAAATCTATTTTCAACATCCCGCTCCAACAATATATAATAGCTGTAAAAATTATTCCGGAACGGAAAGTAAAGTGCAGGAGGATTCTTTAATTCATGTATGATTTTCGCATCAAGGGAATACGTATTTTCAAATGATTGTAATATTTCGCCTGAAAAAAATTCCGGAAAAATAATCCCACCCCACCTTGGTCTTTGAAAAGAACCGAGTACAGTGCGTATATGGTTATGAAAAATATCTTTCTGAACAGGGATTGAATTCAATACTTCTGCATGAGCATATAATATAATACTTTCCAATCCCATTTCCGAAAGTTCGGGATTAATATCCTTATATACCTTTCTTCTTAATACAAGGTCTACATTCCCGGACTGATGCTGTTCTCGTATTTCTTCAACAAGCATTCGTGCCACTACCGAAAGTCCGGTAAATAATTTCATATGTGAGACATCAATCTTCCATCTATTCAATCCATCATGGTACAGATTTACACCTAGAGAGGTTATATGATTTTTGTTTTCGGCATTACTGCTCATTGTAGTTCCTTATGTTATTGCTCAGAATTTTAATTGTATCACTCAGGATAGATACACTCAATTCTATATTTGAAATGCGAACCTTCTCATTAATACCATGAATTCCTGAAATCTCATCTTCTTCAAACAGACCCGGATAAATTCCAAAACATTGTATTCCCTGTCTTCTTAAATATGTACAATCCGAATCACCCGGGGATAGATATGGTGTAATAATTACATCTTTAATATTGGAAATCCCGGCAAGACCTATAGCATGAAATAATTCAGAGTTTATATCGGATGATTTACTCTGTGATTTTTTTACAATTTCGTATTCAATGTTATACTTTTTGGCTACACTGTTAAGTTTTGATAAGAATATCTCAAGATCTTGATCCGGAAGTAAACGTATATCTAGATGAAATCCTATTTCTGAAGGTAATTCGTTATAATATTCATTCTCAGTAACATTTAAGCCAGTTATGGATAACGTATTTGATGTCATTGCCCTCAAAAAAGTATTTCTTTTAATCCTGGAACCAATGATCTTTTGAACCAGACGTGAATTAGTCCTTGATAATAGTAACGCATTTGGAAATGGAAATCTTTTACTTATCTGTCTAAAAAATATGGAAGTCTCCCTGGATATATACGTGTTATCGAAATCACTTTCCAGTTCGTTTACAAATTTATTGAGGTTTGCATATGCTGTATTTACCGGTGGAGTACTGCTGTGTCCGGAATCGCCTTTAGCAACACCATCCAGCCATACAAGACTTTTTCCGGCATATTGAATGTTCAGGAATTTCGAATTCGGTACAACCATATTTTTGGTTCCATATCCACCTTCGTTTATAGCATACTGAATCAGATTCACCAGATCAGGTTTCTCTTTCAAAAAATATTGCATTCCATAATCTGATCCTGTTTCTTCGTCCGGTACCGCCAAAAACATTACGGGGATATTCAATTCTCTCTTATTCTTAAACAGATCTACAAAGATTGCCATTTGAACAGCCAGTAGACCTTTCATATCCATAGCCCCACGTCCATACACGAATTTACCATCATTATAGCCTGAAAAAGGATCAAACTCCCACTCATTCTTACTTGCTGAGACTATATCATAGTGCCCGGACAATAATAGACCTCTATTCGCATATCCTTGCGGATTATAAATTGCAAATATGCTAATTTTGTCGGGATTGTTCGGGTATCTAATTGTCTCTACTTTTATTCCTTCCTGCTTCAATGTACGGATTATAAACTGCGAAATACCTTTTTCATTCCCTTCAGTAGAAGGAAACGTAATTAATTTTTCCAGGTAGAGAATTGCCTGTTGTGATATTTTCTTCTGCTGCTCAGGTGTAATATTTTCAGAAAGTTTGTAGGAGTCCGGAAA
Source organism: Leptospirales bacterium (assembly GCA_050295715.1). Classification (GTDB taxonomy): domain Bacteria; phylum Spirochaetota; class Leptospiria; order Leptospirales; family Leptonemataceae; genus JBNKQE01. Next base: position 1,628 of record JBNKQE010000342.1, on the reverse strand, counting down.
ATTCAGTTGAGGACTCTTTTTTGCAAATATCGCTATTATTAACAGCAGGAAGGTAAGTGTTGTAATTGTTAGATACATCATTTTCATATACTATTCCTTTACTCAAGGTGATATCCTACTCCGAATATAAGTCTTGCCAGCGAGATATCTCCTTTTCCTGGATTTATCAATACTCTAGTATAGTCAATTTGACTTGTTGGTTCAGTCTTGACCAGGTAACCTGTGTAATTCAATTCACAATAAATATATAAATCATCTTTAATATAATTATTCAAACCTATACCTGTAATTGCATGAATAGATTGTGCCCATGGCCCTTTTCCCTGAACAGCAAGCCAACCCCTTCCCATCCCCAAACCTGCTTTCCAGGTCAAATCAAATGATCTATTTATCGGGAAGACTTTCTTGATTACACCGTCCAGTTGAAAAATACTTACGATAAATGATTGTGGTGAAGATTTCCGGGATACTTGATAAAATGTATTCTCTGGAAAACCAAATTTCGCAAGATTTAAATATGTAGCAGGTATGTCAATGTTTGCGGATAAATCCGAATATTGTAAAACGATTCCAACATACCAGCTATTCTGAATCTCATGCAGGTATTCCAAACCTGCACCATGGGAAAAAATATCATAATCAGGAACCTTATATGAAAGAGGGCCAAATTTTTCTATTACCGGAGACACTTCCGGTGAAAATAAAAAACCGGTATTTAATAAGTCTTCCAGTAATTGCAGCGCATCACCGGCCCCCATAATGATTCCACCTTGAGCGTAAATAGCAGGACCATAAAAAATATTCAAAGATTTTCTGTAATGTTCACGCCGGGTTTCGTAATTATCAACTGATGGATCATTGGATTCTCTGGCATCAATTGAAAAAACAGTACTAAATAGTAGTATGATTAATATAATTTCTTTCCATTTCATTATAACCTCGATTACGTAATATATATATTATATATTATTTTATTTATTATATATAATATCGTCTCTTTGAATTTGAGAAAGATTTTGATTGCCTGTAATTTTCATTGTATTTATTAACTGAGAATTGTACTCATTGATCAACGCTGTAATCCCCTTCGAACCAGATCCCGCCCCCCGGATAAGTATTGGTCTGCCTACAAGCACAGCCTTCGCACCCAATGCCATATACTTAAAAACATCAACCCCTGATCTTACTCCGCCATCTGCAAAGACATGAATTTTTGTACCAACGGCTTTGACAATATCCTCCAGAACTGAAGTTGCAGAAGGCATACCTGGCAACAATCTTCCGCCATGGTTTGAAACAACAATTGCCGATGCACCGGCCTCTACGGCTGCTCTGGCATCGCTAACTGTCAATATACCCTTCATTATAAAAGGTACACTAAACTCATTAATTATCTCACGCCACTCACTGGCATTTCTTGATATAAGTTTGATATCCTTGTTCTGCATGGTCATAAGTACTGTTGAATCCACGTCGACACCTACAGCAATTGCACCCTGCTTTTGAGCTTCTTTCAGTCTCAATAAAATTTCTTCAGTTTTTTTGTGCGGTTTGGTTATAAAAATCCCCGGATTCCCTGAGTTACTCATACCCTTCAAAACCTGAATATATTTCAATTTTGTTGCGCC
>JBNKQE010000341.1:0-5211 GCA_050295715.1 Leptospirales bacterium | reverse complement strand
GCATGTCCACCAGAGCAGAGCGAATAGCATGAAGTGAGCCGGTAGTGTGGGAGGACAGCGGGGAAACCCCGCTTCCTGGCCGATCAGCGTAAAACCTTAGACCTTATACGACGTGTGGCGCTGGCTATTTTGGTATAAATAAAGAGGAAATCGCTAATAATATGTATCCCAGATTTAATATGGTTCAAAAAGAAGGGACGGAAATTTAAAAGTCATTTAGGACTCAATAATGCTCCTTTACTTCCCAAAACAGGGTTTTATTTCTCATAGGAGGCCAGTCTCCGTTTTCTGTGTTATTTTCATCTCTGCTTCTGATTCCGACTTTTCTGAATGCGGAGAACATTCCTGGAACAATAAAGACTTAGAAATTCAAATCACTGATGCTGAAGAACAATTACATCAGGCCATGCTTGCTTCAGATGTATTGGTTTTAGACGAGCTACTGGCTCAAGATCTTGTCTGCACCAATCACCTCGGCCAGCGTATCGGTAAAGAAGATGATCTATCTGCTCATAAATCGGGTGCTTGAATATTTATAAGATATAACCTTCTGAACAACAAGTTAAACAGGGTTTCCTGCTCATCGGAGCTCGGGCTCCTGCGCAAAAAGCTTGAGTATTTCAAACAGCTTTGACTCGCCTCCGGACGTTCAAATTTATATGTTTAATAGATAATAAATTCTTCGTCAAAAATAATGGAGACGCAGAAAATGGAAGGTCCCATTCGAATAAAAAAACAATTACACTCTTTAAACGGCAAAGATTATTCGGCATACCAGTCGCTTAAAGGGCGCCATGATTACTCGAATTTTTCTCTTTTTATCAATCAGATTCCAAAAGATCCTTATGCACCCGCCCATACAGGAATCTACAGGGTCCGGGTTAAGACTTCCGATACCGGTTTCCATGATACGATGACAAACTCTCCTATACGGCGAATTGCTTTTCGAGACTTCATCGCACGCGTATTTTTCAATAATTGCAGCAGACTGTCAAAGGGACGAAGGGGAACGGGAAATTCCGGAATCATTACCATCGCAGAGCCGGGCCAGTGCATACTGGAAAGAAGTTCAGTCGTATTGAACGACGAATACCTTGAAGTGAGATTCTTTATCGGACTTCCCGCAAATGGCAGAGAGATTGACTCGCAGCTTGCCGACAAGATGCTATTTGAAGAACTTCCATCCATTGTTTTAGCGTCTCTATTTCTGGACAGCCTTGATCCTGAGCAGATTTATAACCATGTAAAAACTGCCGAGGATTCAGAATCTTTGCGAAACGCTCTGACAGAAAAAGGACTCATCGCATTTGTTGCTGAAGGATCAATACTGCCCAGACGAAGCGGTGTTGACGAGAGACCTCTTGAATCGGATAATGCGATGCGATTCCGCTCTCCTGACTCCATGAGATTCGAAATGGATCTTCCCAACCGCGGCAAGATTACCGGAATGGGAATTGAGCGGGGAATCACTCTCATTGTGGGAGGGGGATATCATGGCAAATCGACTCTCTTACAGGCGCTGGAGCAAGGCGTCTATAATCACATCCCTGACGATGGCAGAGAATTTGTTGTTTCGCTCCCCGATTCAGTGAAAATCAGGGCGTCCAGCGGACGATATGTTTCAAATGTGGATATATCTTTTTTTCTTCAGAATATTCCATCGCAAAGAGATACAATTTCCTTTGCGACTGAGAATGCCAGTGGAAGCACCTCCCAGGCTTCCAGCATTATGGAAGCTATCGAAGCCAGCGCATCGGTTTTCTATATGGACGAAGATACGTGCGCGGCGAATTTCATGGTCAGAGATAAGCGGATTCAAGAACTTGTATCAAAAGAAGAGGAGCCCATTACATCCTTTGTGGATTGTGTGAGGCCGCTTTATGATCAAATGAAAATCTCCACTGTTCTCGTCATGGGCGGATCCGGCGACTATCTCGATGCCGCAGATAGGGTTATCCAGTTAAAGGAGTTCCTGCCGTACGATATTACAGGAAGAGCCCGTGAGGTCGCCCGAATGTATCCCACCGGCAGAAGCGATGAGCTTTTACGTTCGTTGAGCATTAGTATAGAAAGATGTCCGATTGGGAGCAATGTCAATCCCTGTAATGAATACGGTCATATTCGAATCGCCGCCCCGAATATAGACGAGCTTATATTCGGGACGAATGCAGTGGATTTAAGTGATGTGGAACAGCTTGTAGAGAAAGCCCAGACTAAAGCGATCGGTCTGGCTATACATGCCTTTCTTGACAGGATGGATGGTAATACAAGTGTAAAAGAGATGATCGACATAGTGATTGGTCTGGTTCGGGAAAAAGGGCTGGATTATCTGGATTCCAATCTTACTGGAGACATTGCGATATTCAGGGCAATAGAGTTTGCTGCGGCATTAAACAGATTGCGCGGACTTGAATTCAGAAATCGTCAGTGACTCTACTCTATATATGCATAAAAATGTGCCATTATGGAATGAATGGAAATAAACTTGAAAAGGTTCCCCCTTTGTTTCATTGAAATACTATGTATCGGGATTCAGAACGCAACTCTGACATAGAGTCATTCAATCTTAAAAAAGATCGCATACGCAAAAACCTGAACCGTTTTACCAGAAGAGCCTTTCTCCAGCTTCCTCCTCTGAAAGAACCCAGGATACTGGACTTAGGATGCGGTACAGGGCTACCTACAATCGAACTTCTTCGACTTTGCGACGGCAGTATTACAGCTGTGGATATCGATGAGCCAGCATTGAACAGATTGAGAATAAAGACCGAACAAATGGGATTGAGTTCCCGAATTCAAATAATCAATGCGACAATAGAATCTTTCGATACAACCCAGGAAAGCTTCGACCTCATATGGTCGGAAGGCTCTGTCTTTGTTCTTGGATTTGAAGAGAGTATAAAGAGATGGAATCGATATTTGAAACCTGGCGGATTTCTTGTTATTCATGACGAAAACAGCGAGAAAAAAAGAAAGCTTGATCTCTCCGAGAAATACGGTTTCACAATAATTCAGGAGTTTGACCTGACTGAAGATGTCTGGTGGAGGGATTACTATGCACCCCTGGAAACGCTAATTAATAGTCTTATCACACGCACCGCTGAAGATTCTGAATTTAGAAAAAAACTAAAGAAAGAGCAGGATGAAGTTCAGCTGGCCAGGTGCCGCTCAATAATCATAAGCTCATTTTTTGTTATCCTTCAGAAAACTCCGTCCTGACCCCGCCGGGCCGAATAGAGAGCGGACCGGGCCCCACCACTGGCAACCTTAATTCTCTCCCCAGATAGCTGTGAAAGGTCGAAGATCTGGATGAACGAATGGAAGCACTGAACAGGTATCTGCGAGGCTGGATGGGCTATTACGCTTTGATAGAAATCCCTTCCATAGTAAAAGAAAGTCAGTCATGGTTACGCAGACGTATGCGTCTGGTTGTGTGGCATCAATGGAAGAAGCCCATTGCCCGATACCGTAATCTTCGCAAGCTGGGCCTGTCTCATGGTCTGGCAATGGAGGGAGCATGCACAGTCGTGGAGCATGACTGCAATAGGCTCACCTACGATCTCTCCCCGGATAGTGAGCCGTTTATGCGGCAGATTATAAAATGACTCTACTCTGAATTCAAGGTCACAGGCTCCACCAGGTTGTCTGCACGTCATGGTTTTCCCGGAGGCTTAAGATTGGTTGTGAATAAATAGTTAGACGGATTGGACCCGGGTATGGCATTTAATATTTTTTACTTTCAGTTCTATATTTTATAGGTTGTCTGTAGTTGTTTAATGGTGGGTATTGTGAAAATTAAAAAATATTTGCTGCTGATGCTTTTGTTGCCCGGCGCCCTGCAGGCAAAAAACACTGTCTCCGTCTATATCTCCTTTCATGACAGGCTGGTGATGCAGAGAGAGAATGTATGTCGTGACCTTTTAAGTTTCAGAAAGGAGTTTCGGGAGAAATATCCGGATGCGGAAGTTTATCCCTATATGCTGCCCAAACCGGTGCTGGAGATAGAATTCGACACAGCTCGTCTGGATCCGATTTTTCAGACAGAAAATGGTGACAGGCAAGAATTTCTGGAAAAATATTACATTGCGCTTAAAAAGAAATTCCCCGAGAATGAGATCTCTTCCGATGCCAAAAAACCAGGTTTTAAAATGGTGATCTCCCCATGTGATAAGCCTGAAGATATTTCTCGGGAAGTAGGTAATGTTCACATTGAGCATGGAGGACACAGGATCGGCATCGTCCATCTCGCTCGGATAAGCCTTTCCCATGATGTTGCCCCTGGTGCACCGGAAAAATTTCAGATTGAATTGAAAATCGTGCAGGACAATCCTGTGGCTTCAGACCGAACAATAAAAAATATCCTGCAGGACATGAAAATAATAAAACGCTTCAGGCATAAAACAGTAATCATGCGATACAGGACACAGGAGTAGCGCCGGAACGAACAAATGATAAAGTATATTAACCATCACCGGGCAAAAAAAGGCGTACTTGAGTTTGACACGGAAAGCGGCAGTGTGCAGCCTTCCGCGAGATATGAATGGCAGAACTCTCCTGACTGGGGCTACGGTTGGCAGCAAAAAGGCAGGTGGTATGTTTTGCATAATGATGACGAGTCCTTTATTCTTCAGGCAGGTCTGTATTTATGGCGGCTGACGCATGACACCAGCCTGAAGATAAAGAGATATTGCCTTTTTTTGCGGCAATTTCGGATTGAAAAAAAAGGCCAGTTGCTGTTTTCTCTCTGGTATATTCCTGAATACTTTTATATGCCGCTCATTGATCCGGCGTTTGAGGATGGAGATGAGGAAGATGACGACTTCTTTTTATACGTGGTGAATATATGGAACATGTGGCAAAACAGGGATTATGCGGAGTTTAAAAGGAATATCGCAGCTTCAAGCGAGCAAAAGCAGGGGAGTGGTGAGGAAGACTGATATGCTCAGTATAAAGACTTTGTATCCGGAGCCTCGAAGGAGGGAGCGCAAGGCTCAAGCAAGGGTGTGGGCATAGCCCGAAACCCGCCCGCCGCGGGCAATCTTATAGTTATGGTGCGTCCGGATAAGCCGGCTAGATCTTGTCAGGTGAAAGTCCCGATCGGGCAAAGGCGAGCCACCAGCCCGTATCGAGTGTTGCGTGGAAATGGGTAACCATAACACGAAGCATCTCGCCACGCACAAAGCCCCTGGAATCCAATACTGGAAGCAAATC
>JBNKQE010000340.1:0-5228 GCA_050295715.1 Leptospirales bacterium | reverse complement strand
TATACGAAGAAATTAGAGCAACCGCAGGCTCGCCATCACCAAGAAGGATAGATTAGCATATTATCAGAATAGATGCAAGAATTTTTTTAGTGTAAAAATGTAATTTTAGTATATTCCCAGAGAATAATCCAGAATTATCTATGTGTATGTTTTATAACATATCAACAAGGGATGCTAATATTCTTTCCCGCCCATCAAACAGTATTGCAATAAGCACTGATTTTGCTGATTCTGCCATGAAGGAGAGCCTGAGATGCCAGAAAGTAGATATCAGATACCGTCTCGCATAGAAGACCTTCACCTTGGACATTTCAGCGACCATCTTATTAATTCATTCAAATCGGTCATGGAAGAGGGGGCCAAAAACCAGACAGAGCTATCCAATAAATTTATTCAAATACTAAAAAAAACAACGAGTTATGAAAAAGGGCCTCTCATTCAATTTGATTTTGTTGGAAACGAACCTTATAAGGATATTAATAGAAAATTAAAAATCTTACCCCGGATGACTCCAGACGAACTGGTGCAGCTTTTATATATGGTCTATCTGGATCTGCACTGGCGTCCAGCTCAGATTGAAAGATCCCCCAATTGTTTAATTGCTCATGGAATTATTGCACCAGTACGCGAGCCAGTAATCGCGCTTGAAGCGAATAATAAAATTAATATAGGATCAAAGCCTCTTGATTCAAAGCGTCTTGCAGATAAAGACCAGGGGATTGCTCCGGGTGCCAAAATAGGGTCAAGTTTTGGAAGAATACTTTTCTATGAACAGCAGCAACATTTATTAGAAAGGCTTATATTTAAGTCAGATAGAGACTGGTCTTTTAAGCTTCCATTTACATTTAAGGTTCACGGTGATTCAAGTAAGATCAAAGGGGAACTTTCTGTTAAATACAGTCATACTGAAATAGTCGATTCCAGGTTCGAATATAATCTAAAAATTTTATCGAAATCAGAAGATCAGAACCTTGATAACGTTTTATCCTTTTTTAAGGAGCATATTATAGGGAGTCCTGATCTGGCTGCATACCTTAATCCTGATCGGTCATATTTAAGGTCGTTATTACTTTCGCAATACAATCCCAATGGGTTATTGATTCCGGATAATCCTTTATTTCAGCGACTGGATGATATATTTTTTCAGAATCATGCTGAGGTTATAAAGGAAACACCGCTAAAAGAAAAGCATTCGAAGAAGTCAGTAAAGAAACAAAAATCAGATGAATTTTATTATTTCGCCAGCAAGGGTATTATTGTGAAGTTTGATTCTGATTTTAAGGAGGCTTCTTCGCTTTCCAGAGATGACTTAAATGAGTTGTTTGGAGTAAAAGGTTTTAAGGTCATACTGGCTCTGTTATGGATGGCTCAAATTAGCAGGAATCAAGTTCTAAATTTTACAATTGGCGAAATGACTCAATTGCTTATTTTATCTTTTTCAAATTACGGTGGGCAGGAATGGCCACCATTTATAGAGAAGTTTCTTGATATTATACAATATTGTACATTTGGGGAACACCGGTTTATTAAGCATGGGGGTATGGAAAAGACTCAAGAATTAAAAAGAGGAAGGGCGAAAGGTGGGAAGTTTCCAACTAAAAAAACTCATTATTCTATAATCCTCAATGGATATTTGCTGGATTTTAGCAAATCTTACCCCATAGGAGCTGGAATATTAAAACTGGATCCCAATGATGAAAAGCTGCAAATTAAAATACTATATAAACTTGCTCAAAAATCAAATGCAGACTGGAATAATTTTGAGATAAGTGTCAGAGAAATTCTTCAATATACGGGAAGATCACAGGATGAACCGATTGAACAAGTTGAGAATGCATTGGATTTTCTGGTGAACACATATTTTGTACATCACTGGTATCGGACTTCAAATAGTGGAACTGCTAAAGGAAAAGGAAAGAATGAGAATGATGTAAAAGATCGTCCGTCTGATTATAAGCGTGCGAAAAAATATGATTCGATGATCCTGATTACTCCGATCCGCCAGATATGTGAGATTGGCCCAATTTCACTGGATATGATTGAGAATGTTTCAAGACTTCCACTTGAGATTCCGCAATATCTTATTTTTGGTTATAGATACTGTATAAGTGATCACAGAATACTTCTGAATCCTGAACTTTCAAATTATCCCGTTAGAGATCGTTTATCTGAGACTGAAGAGTTCCTGCAGAAATTGGTTAACAAGAGTTTAAGTGAATCTGCCAGAAAAGCAATCCAGAAAGTTGGGGTTAAGAGAATGGCTGAATTTTTAATCAGATACAGTTCATTTCTGAATTGTCCTGTATTCGATTTATCGACCTTTGATGATGCTTTTGCTGAATACGGGCTTAGCAGATCATATGCCCTTGAAATCTCCTCAGAATATGGAAGTAATCATCCATATCAAAAGAATCTTGCCTGGCTCTATCAGGCATTCGGTGAAATTTTTCACAATGAATGGGCAAAACCTGAATTCATACCATTACCACTAAAAAAATTCTGAAATACTCCAAAACGTACTGAGGACCCCCGGTCAGAAATTTGCATCTCCACCATGATTATGCTACCATGTAATCATGATGGCAAAAAGAAAAAGCGATATTATCGCGAAGCAAAATAAAATCAAAAACCTAATTAAGAATGACGAGCAATATGGGCAGGTTAGCGTTTTCGCAATCGCTCACGGACTTGAATACGCATCTCTGTGTGCTACCATATCGGGGCGCCAGCCTAATGTTAAATGCGTGCGAACACTAATGAATGTCTACGGTCTATCCGTAAATGACTTTCCTCGTGTTCCTTCGAGTATGCTTAAAATGCCTGTGAGTCAAAAACAAGGACGCACGGAGGTTGAGAATGTCTGATCTCCACGTTGGTATTTTTGCGCGAAATCATGAAGCACTGACTTATGATTTCGCAGGTGCGATTGATTCCCCTGAATATCAGGGTCAATGGGTGAGTGAAATTTTCTGCTCAGATTTTCATTTTCTGGTAATGGATAACGATGGCCCCAAACTTCTGGAAGCCGAAAAGTATCAACCAATGCTCTGGCACCAGTATCTAATTCTTGACGATAGGGGAGTATTGATTTGGATCCGATTGGTTGAATCATATCATGACGATGAAGATTCATTGGTCTTCAAGGGGCATTTGTATGAATTCGGAGTGACCTTTACCGGAGAAAAAGTCGAAGATGGGAAAAGATAAGGAAGGAGCAGTGCAAAAATATAGGTCAAGATATACTGAAGTGATAGGTTGTCTTGCGAAACACCTCGTAACCCGGGTTGAACAGAATTGCTCAACCCAATATCCGGATCGAATCAGCGAGTATGACCTGGAAAGAATTGTCATTCCTGGGAGGTATATTCCTGTTCGGACGCCTGAAATGGAAAAGGTCGTCATCGGGATAGACTGGGGAAAACAAGTCAGCTGGCTTGTTGCCCTCTATTCGAATAAATGGATGGATGGTTACACAGTTTATTATGTTGAGCCGATCGTTGCGCCGAAAAAAGGGGTCCTTTCAGATGTATTGCACCCGCACCCTCAACGAGTAGCTGAAATCGTTGAGGACCTTCAACCGGACTTAATTATTGATGACGTTGGAGGACTGAGTGACAACCTGCGAAAGCCCATGAAGGCACTATTGGGAAGAAAGTTCAAGGTTTACGGATGTCAGTTTGATCCCGGGGTAAGCAACCGGAAGTATATAGAATTGCCTCCTGCTTTCACTGTTAAAGGAGATCGGGTGGTGGTCAATAAGAGCAAAGCCTTTGCGGAACTTAACGACGATATCTGCAACCGGACTATCGGAGTAAAAGCAGGCGACTCGAATGATCAGGATATCTCGCGGCAATTTATGGCTCATCATTTGAATGTAGAAATGGATTATCCATTGAATCCAAAATCAAATCGCGTAACTCCCAAGGTTGAAAAAATAGGGAGACGGGACGATCATTTCCTGGATGCCCATCTGGTTGCGCGAGCCGGGTTATTCGCATTAAATACGATTTGAACCAATCTGGAACAAAATAAAGGAAATTTAGGCGATTATATGCCCCCAAAATATTTTATGAGGTAATGTTATGGCGATAGGAAAAAAAACGGGCGGGCGTGACCTGAAGCCCGGGGAAGGTGGACGGAAACCCGGAGCAAAAAATCATCTTACAAGATTAAAAGAGATAAGTGCGAAAAGGCAAAAGCAGTTTAAAGTCAGGGATGATCTCAAGCAGGAGCGTTTAAAAAGCAGCCCTGATATATTCAAGGCTTTCAATGCCGATGCCAAAGAAGGAAATCGCCTTTCTAAAAGGGAAATGGATTCAATGATTAAGAACCTCGGAGAATTTGATGATGATTTTTCGAAGGTAGTTGCTGATGTGATTCGATCTTTGAAAAAAAAGGTGGATTTCAAGGACTATCTTTCACTGAAAGAGGCCTGGCTTGACCTGAGGTTTGACTTGCTGGAATCGCCCGAAATAGTAGCAGAAATCGACCGGAAGCTGCAGCCATATCTGGATTATGCCCTGGAAGAATTTGAGCGCCGCCAGGAAGCAGAGAAAACAAAAAATCAGGGGATAGCTATTATTAATAACTTTGTCGATCTTCTTATTGAAGACCCTTATGTAAAAGAAAAAATGCAGGGTGTTTTACCAAAATTCGTATCAGATATCGAACGAAAATACGGAATTTCGGCAGGAGAACTTCTTTGAGAGTTTACCGATTTTTGCGGATAAAGTCTCAGGAGTGTAAGAGTAAAATCGGAGTGCGGAAATCTACCTTCGCAACGTTGCGAAGGTCCGAGAACCAGCCTTGATAGAAGTGAAATTCTGGTGGGGGAACTGCTTTGAATATGCTTAAAAGAGACTTAATATCCTTGCAGAAATGGAAGCCTCCAGATCATGGTTTATCTATGGTCCGTGCAATTCCTTTCAAATCGTCAAAATCGCCGGGGATATATAGTCCTGGTAATCCGCACAGTGTAAAACCGGGCGGGGAGAGTATCCCCGTCAATGTCTCGTATTACGAGAACCTCACAGACCAGATCCTCGACCTCTTCTATCCTCAGTATTGTCCCAAATGCGGGGAGAAACAAACGCGGCGGATCAAGAACCGCCCGGACCTTGTTAGATGCCCGGAATGCCTGACACAATCGAGCCGGTTCTCATACACACCACTGCATCACTTCAAACTGCCGTACTGGACCTTCGGCTATGTCCTCCACGAGAGCTATC
>JBNKQE010000339.1:0-5274 GCA_050295715.1 Leptospirales bacterium | reverse complement strand
GGCACCTGTGGTCTTCATATACTGGACGTGCACAGATGATCCAACGGAACCGGGCCTCACCTCAGTAAGCACAACCTTATACGCAATCGCATTCGGTGCAAACAACCTGAATTAGCAAATCAATGTATTTTCCGGGTAGAATTTGATTCAAAAAAAAATTGACATACGTATCAAAGAGAATTAGATTATACGTATCATGAGCAAGTTAACATTATCCATAGAAGATGATATAATCCAAAAAGCAAAAGAGTATGCCCGCAAGCATAATAAAAGTATTTCCCAGATGGTTGAAGCATATTTTCGAAGCCTTACAGAAAGCCAAAATCTACAATCTTTAACTCAAGCAACTCCCATTACCGATTCTTTGGCTGGCTCACTAAAAGGTGTTCAAATAGATGATTTGAAAGCTGAGAGAATTAACTATTTAGAAAGGAAATTTCTGAAAAAGTGAAAAAAATTTATATTGATACTGATATCATTCTAGATCTGCTTCTTCAACGAGAACCTTTTTTCACATATTCAGTTGAACTATTCAAGCGAATTGAAAGCAACGAATTTGAAGCTTTTGTATCCGCTCTCATTATCTGGAATATCTATTATTTAGTGGAAAAGTATGCCAGCAAAAAAAAGGCTCATCAAAAAGTAAATGAATTAAGAACTTTGCTCAAAATAATACCGGTTGATGCAAAAATCATTGATTTGTCCCTTCAATCGGATTTCAAAGATTTTGAGGATTCAATCCAGTATTTTGCAGCAAAATCGAAAAATATCAATACAATTATTACAAGGAATAAGAAAGATTATAGATCAGGAGACATCATTCTAATGACGGCTTCAGAATTTCTAAATGCAAAGTGAGTGGTGGCGACTTCAGATAACGAGACTGTTGAAAAACCTGTTTTAAACAAAGGTTTACTCTTCGCAATATCCGAAAATCACATGAATCTTTGGATATTCCAACAGAGAGTCTGATAAAAGAATATTCGACAAGCAAATAAGCGACACGTCGTATAATTTCAAAATTACCGTGCGTCCGGATAAGCCGGGTAGATCCTGTCGGGTGAAAGTCCTGATCGGGCAAAGGCGAGCCTCCAGCCCGTATCGAGTGTTGCGTGATGGAAGGTAACGACCATTGCGAAGCTTACACAGGGAAGCATGAGAGCTACAGGGAGACGCAACTCCTGAAGAACATTGAGCCTCGAAATAAGTAAACTGAGAAAGGCGATGCGCTGGTAACCGCAGCAGTCAGCACTCGCCTGAGCGATATGGTCAGGTCAGGTGAGTTCCTTCGGGGTCAAAGAACGGATGTAAACCTCACTGCTGGCTATAACAGAGAAGGCAAGAGATTATTGGAATTACGGATTGTGAGTATCTTTGAGGAGCTCGGTGCGGTAATTCCGCACGCCGGGATCTGGGCGGGAGGCGGCGGTCAGTAATGGCCGTCTCTATCGCGATTGCTGTGCTGGGGGACGGCAGAATAGCCGTCCTGGCCTTCTCCCTGCGGTCGAGAGGATGAGCACAATTTGTGGAGTTTTATAATGCGCTCACCGCACCAGGCGGCGGGCAAATTTTACTGCGCCAGGCCTCTGGTAAATACAGTCGTTATACGCCATAATTTAAGCGGAGAAAGGAGATAAATAGTTTACCCTAAAAGAAGCAATCGTATGTTTAGTATTATTCCCTGCTATTTTTGTCTTGACAAATTGTCGACTCTGGGGCCCTTGTTCTATGCATAGAAAAAGGGCCCCAGAGCACTCGAAATTTAAATATTGTCATTTTAAGCTTATATATATTTGGGTAACAAGGTATTAAAATGAGCAAATTAATGAAAGAAAAGCTTAAGGAATTAACAGGTATTAAAGATATAGCCTCAGCCGAATACAAAGATATTTCTGAAGTGTCTGAGATTTCGGATGTTGATCTTCGTTTTTCAAGGGGAAGCGTTAGGCTTGTTTTAGGTAAGGTTATACTTCCATCTGATATCAAGAATAAATTTAAGTACATGCTAGAGCATAAATTACCTGGAATGTGAAAATTAGAGTTAAGCACAAGTATATATCCAGGGAACTTCAAACCCTTTCACATACATATTTAAAGGTGAAAGAAGTCGTATTACTTGCGGAAAATCTTGTACCGGAAAATGCAATAGTTGCGACAAGCATAAATGAATTAAGAAATGCTCTCGATCATATCTTTAAATGTTATCTAGAAAATTCATCCCCAGATCATAATATCGATAAAGCAAAAGGTCATATTCTGCGAGCTGGTTTTGATGCTTATGAATTAATTGCTCTTAGCTTGTATGAAAAAATTGAAATTCTTCTAAAAAACTATACTTCTCATATGATTTCTATTGTTTTGCCAAATTACTTCACAGAAATTCTCCCCACCATCAATGAAATCCAGATGGACCTATCTCTGATTCGCAGTAGAAAAAGCTCACAATTGGATAACACAGAAATATTTAATAAATATTAGGATAATATTGATAAATTAATAACATACCAAAATCATATTTCTAAAATTGTACCGCGGTTAGATGAATTAAAACAAGAAGCATACAGGCAAGAACGTATAGAGGATGTATGGAAAGTGGTAATGGTTATCGGTACAATCGCAACCGCAGCTTTTTCTGCTATACTTACTTATGCAATAAATCTAATCGCAAAATAGCATCACGGTGCTAAACTTAATGATTATCGTGCGTCCGGAAAAGCTGCGCTGCGGGACCTTCGACCCGCGCTTGACCCGCGCCCTCTCCGCTTCGCTTCACCCAGATTGGTCTTGTTCGTATAGAACGGTAGCTATATGGAGATATCAAAACCAACTATTCCCGTCGTCATCTGACGTCTCTTTTTCCGTCTTATCTGAATCTATTTGCCCTTCCCTTTTTCCCTGGCTTTCAACTTCGACACGCTGGTTGTTCTGGATTCTCTTTCGCTGGTCATGAATGCGAGCTTCCATGGAGTTGTTTCCCCTGGCAAATCTTACAGCCTCATCCAGGTGTTTGTAGGCACGGTCATATTCGGATATGTCTGCAAGTAAAACAGCATACTGCAGATGAGCTACGGGATCTCTCTTTTTCTCCCGGAGGGCAAATGCAACATGCTTGAGAGCCTCTTGAAATCCCTGGATTCTGTCAGGATTTTCTGCTGGAAGTCTTCTTGCCAGATTCCCGAGTAATACTCCGAGGTTCAGATGTGTTGCGGCATGCTCGCTGTTCAGTTCCAGTGATCGATTGTATTCCTCAATGGCTCTCTCCATTTCCCCTTTCCGGGAGTAGATGTTACCCAGGTTGTAATGAGGAAGATAAAAGTTATCATTGCAGGAAACGGATTTTATATATAGCTTCTGAGCTTTATCGAGTCTGTGAGATGCAAATGCTATACCTGCCAGGTTATTTATGGCCCGGGAGTGGCAGGGAGCGATTTCCAGGGCCATTTCATAGTATTCACTGGCCTCGCTCCAGCGATTCATTTTATGCAGCAGAAATCCAATGCGAAATAGAACAGCTACATTCTTCTCATCAAGCTTTTTGGCTCTTACAAGAGTTCTTAAGGCGGTTACATCATCCTGCTGGAATGACTTTATATAGAGTGACTCGGCCGATTGTTGTCCTGCAATCGGGGCACTGATTATGAGAGTCAGCAGCAAGACTGCCTTAATAATTCCACTGTTCATAGATTCAAATTCGGCATGTATGAGAAAAGGTTTAGTAACCATTCTCCTTTCGAAGAATCTTTTCATTATATGGCAGGCGCATTTATTCTCTGTAAATCTGCCTGGTTCTTTGAAAAGAATTCAGAATTCTTCCACGTAATAAGGTTTCGTGTACTCCCTTATTACTTCCATAATAAAACGTTTCCAGCTTCCCTGATTTGAACTATCTATGTGAACCTGTTTTATACGGGGGAAATAGGATCGTTGTTTGATTTCATAATGAGTCAGCTCCACAGCCCGAATATATTGATCAAACTTCCTTGCCCTTACAAAGTTTATCTTTTCCATCTCCTGACGGTCTACGGGGATATATCCAATTATTACAAGCCTTGGAAAAAGATTCTTTTTTATTAGCTGAAGAAAATCTGAGAAGGAGTCAATACGCTGAATGAGTCCTTCATACTTTCCCCCTCCCAGATTCATTATCTGAGTTACAATATCCATAGTCAGGCTTATACCCTGAGGGGTTGACATATCCGATATTATAACAATCCCGTCATCCGGTTGTGCGATATCCAGACTTGTATCTCCGGAAAAATATCTACGCAAAAGCCGAATTTTAGGAAGGTCAATTTGACCTCCTTTCTCAACAATTACATCACCCGTATCAGGTGCATGGATGGTATTTTGCGAGGCTATGACCCTTTTTTTTAGAGCAGTCTGGTTCATGCTGCGGAAGGCTTTGACGCGTTCTTCCAGCTCATCCAGGGAGCAAATACCAATATGCAGGGGATTTTTACTGATTTGATCTGCTTTTTTTTGTTCTGTGTTTTCGGGGGGGGTATCTCCCTCTGTATTCATAAGCTCATCCTTTGTGTCCCATGGATTATCTTAGAATCAAATAGAGAGTGAGACCGGAAAGCCATACTCCCAGAACAAGAATAATCCAGATGAGTATCTGAATGGATTTACCCATCTTCTCCAGAATATCATGGAGGTGTGACACTTCATCTTCAATATCTTTCACCCTGGGACGTTCGGACAGCTCTGCCACACCGGAAATAAGGGCCGGTAATACGGATGGCAGAATTTTCAATAAAAATGAATACATATTTGCTTTACTCCCGGACTTTTTCTCTTTTATATTGATTGGTACTATGTCTTTACTCATTAGAGGAAACTCCCGACTTTACTGCATAAAAGCTCTTGTAGCTCTGGTTGTCATTGTTTTTTCATCATCCTGCTATTCCGTTGAGTTTCAACCTGTTTCCGAATATCCAAATCTTCGTAAAAGCGGTTATTCAGATGAGATTGAGGTCCGAAGTAACAGACCGGTTAGACCATATGACGTGCTGGGGACTCTTATTGTTCGTGATTCGAGCGGAAATGTAAAAGATCCCGGTTTTATTCGAATGCTGCAAAATGAGGGAGAGAAGCGCGGTGCGCAGGGTGTCTGGATATACAGTGTCTCCATGCAGGACCAGGTTTTACTGGAGTCAAGAACACCCTCCGGTCAGAACCCCGCTTATTCCCGCAGAAAAAACAATAACAATGATCCCACAGCATTGCACGGGAAACTGGGGATAGTTAAAGCGTATCTTTTTGTTTATAGAG
>JBNKQE010000338.1:0-5305 GCA_050295715.1 Leptospirales bacterium | reverse complement strand
CCTGAGTCTGTTGAAGATTGCCATTGAACCGACCTGTCTTACTCACCGGTGGTGATCCTGCCGGGATTTCTCCCGAAATCATTGAAGATACTATATCCGATCTGGGATCGAGCAAGCGCTCTGTAATATACCTGGCCACGGGGGGCAAAGATCACCTTCATCGGATTCGGAAAATTTTACAACGATCCGGATATCAACATAACAATGCAACTGTTGAGAAGCTATTGAGCGGCCAGGGGGCAGAACCCGGAATCTTTAACCTTGTGGATTTGACTGATAAGGCTGACGAGAAAACACTGCATTCCGGTAAACCAACCAGGCGTAGCGGTGAGCTCTCATTTATGGCTCTGCGTACGGCAGTGGATATTATAGAAACCAGTGGTTGTTACGGATTGATAACAGCCCCCCTTTCAAAAGGATGGGTGATGGAGTCCGGAGAGAGCGATTTTTCCGGACATACAGGTTATCTGGCTGCACGCGCCGAAAGAACTGTTGTGATGCTGATGCACGGAGTTAAATTCAGTGTTTTACCCGTCACAGAGCATCTCCCTTTAATGCAGGTAAGCCGTGTATTAAAAGAGAAAATAGAAAATCCGGAGTTTGAAAATCGTTTACATGATATAGCTTCCTTTGAATCCTACAAACAGAGGCCCTGGGCTCTCTGTGCGTTGAATCCGCATGGTGGGGAAGAGGGCAAACTGGGAACCGAAGAGATTGATTTTCTGGAACCGATTGCCCGCAAATGGCGCAGTCACAATTTGCCGGTAGAAGGTCCATTACCGGCTGATGGAATATTTCAGAGTGAACCTCTGTCTCGATACAGATTGATTCTCAGCAGCTATCATGATCAGGGTTTGATACCCTTCAAAGCACTGGAGGGTGAGAATGGTATAAATGTTACAATCGGTTTACCGTATGTAAGAGTAAGTCCCGATCATGGAACCGCTTATGCCATTGCCGGGAGAGGGATTGCATCATCTGTCAGTATGAGACGGGCCATAGCCGGATTGATTTCCGGAGAGTTTGAGACGGGCCATCGTTGCGCTTGAGCATTTTGCATATCGGTTAAAACGGAATAAAAGGGCGTATCCCGGATACCCGGACATTCTAGAATCATTGGATGTAAGTATGGGTAGTTGTTATAGTTTTATTTGAATACGGAAAAACTCAAAAAGAAAAGCAATTAAGAACAATAAATAATAATTAAGATTTTGATCACAACGGGAGTATCTTCCGGAGTGATACACCGAATCGGAAAAAAGAGGAAGAAGATGAAATTTGAAGGCGTTTATACAGCAATTATAACTCCATTCAAAGATGGCGGAAGTAAAATCGATTACGATGCATATCAAAAAATCATCGAAAAACAGATTGAAGCCGGTATTTCCGGTATTGTTCCTTGCGGGACAACCGGTGAGTCTCCAACATTAACACATCAGGAACACAGGGAACTGATTCGAAAAACTGTGGAGTATGTGAAAGGACGTACATCGATTATTGCCGGTACCGGTTCAAACTCAACTGAAGAAGCTGTTTCTCTTACGCGCGATGCCTGCGAAGATGGTGTTGATGCGGTAATGCTTGTGAATCCTTATTATAACAAGCCCAACCAGGAGGGTCTGTACAGACACTTTAAAGCAACAGCTGAAGCATCATCAAAGCCGGTGATTGTCTACAATATCAAGGGTCGAACCGGCGTTAATGTCGAAGTAGAGACAATGGCACGACTGGCAGAAATCCCGAATATTAAGGCTGTAAAAGAGGCAAGCGGTGATCCAGGTCAGATGATTCGGCTCTACAGGCAATGTGGAGATACTCTTGCAATATTAAGCGGCGATGATAATATTACTCCGGCGGTAATGGGGCTCGGTGGTAATGGAGTTATCTCCGTTGCGTCGAATATTTACCCGACTAGAATGGTTCGAATGATCAATCACTATCTAAAAGGTGATTTCAAGAAAGGAAACGAAGAGTTCTATACACTTGTGGACTTTATGAATGCCATGTTCTGGGATACAAATCCCATCCCGGTAAAGGCAGCTGCATCTCTTCGAGGAATGTGTCAGCCCGATATCAGGCTGCCTCTCGTTGATTTGGACGGAGTAAAAATGCAGTCTCTAAAAAAAGTTATGGAAACAACAGGAGAGGATAAATGATTCGTTGCGCTGTGTCGGGAGCTACGGGGAGAATGGGAAAGGCCATAATTGGTCTGATGTTGAGCGACGCCTGGAGTCAGCGAATCTCGCTCAGTGGAGCACTGGATCATCCATCCTGCGGACAACTTGGTGAGGACTCGGGAATTATAAGCGGTGCCGGAGAGTCTAAAATTCCCGTGACAGCGACAATTGATAACGCTCTGGAAAAGGCAAATGTACTTATTGATTTTACCGGACCGGATCATACAATGGAGCTTGCATCCTATTGTGCGGATAAAGGAATTGCAATGGTTATTGGAACGACCGGTTTTAACGGCGATCAGAAGCATAACCTGACATCTCTTGCAAGGGTCATCCCAATCCTGATCTCTCCCAACATGTCTGTGGGAGTGAATCTACTGTTTTATTTGACATCTCTTTCAACAAAACTTCTGGGTGACTCCTATGATATTGAGGTAGTGGAAGCGCATCACCGTCATAAAAAAGATGCTCCTTCAGGTACGGCTGAAAGACTGAAGGATATTATTCTCAAAGAGACCGAGCGACAGGAAGAAAGTGTTGTCTACGGAAGAAATGGACTTATCGGAGAGAGATCATCGAGAGAGGTGGGAATTCACGCGGTTCGCGGGGGCGATGTGGTTGGTGATCACACGGTATTTTATCTCGGGGAAGGCGAGAGAGTGGAACTTACTCATAGAGCATCTTCCAGGAATACTTTCGCCTCGGGAGCAATACGCGCTGCTGAATTTTTGGCCGGAAAAAATCCCGGAACATACTCCATGACAGACGTTCTGGGAATTTAAGGCCGGGGGCAACGAAGATGTCTTTTGGGCATACATTACTGGTCGTCCTGGACATATTGATTGTAGCCTTTATATTTTACAGGGTATACATTCTACTCAGTCGAACCAAGGCTATTCCGTTACTGATCGGTTTTGGTATCATTCTGTTGGTTGATATCCTTGCCAGATACTTCAATTTAGAGACTCTCTCCTGGCTGGTTACGAATGTTTCGAGTTATCTGGTCTTTGGATTGATAGTTCTGTTACAGCCTGAATTACGCCGTGTTGTTTCCGAGATCGGACAGATGCCAATATTTCGCTGGGTGGAACCTTCGCAGCGAATTCCCCTTGATGAAATCGTTGAGGCTGTAAAGAATATGGCCTCAACGAAAACAGGATCAATTATTGTAATTCTCAGAGAAATTCGTCCTTCGGCGATCATTGACAGTGCAGTTAAAGTAGATTCTCGCATTTCCAGGGAGTTACTGCAGACTATTTTTTTCAAGGATACTCCGCTTCATGATGGGGCTGTAATTATTGAAGGGGAAAGGATTGTAGCGGCCTCCTGCTATTTACCTCTGTCTGATTCAGGAAAATTGAAAAAAACTCACGGGGCCAGACATCGAGCGGCGATGGGAATGGCGGAAGAATCGGATTCAATCATTATTGTAACAAGCGAAGAGACGGGAAAGATTACCGTAATGATTGACGGTCAGCTGATAACTCCCATTAAGCCTTTGGAGTTGAAGACTCTTATCTATGAGAATCTGAGCGGTACATCCCGGAAAAAATCCGCTGTTTCTGTCTCAGGTTCTGCAACAAGCCCATCGGCGAAAAAGTCATAATAGCAGGAGAACTGAATGTCCACCTGGATAACATATGCTGGCAAAAACTGGAAGCTGAAAGCGGGGAGTCTTTTTGTAGCACTTCTGTTGTTCTGGTACGTACAGTATTCGAAAACCACGACGCGGGTAATGAATATTCGGGTTGAGCGTCCGGAACTTCCAGCGAACCTGATCATAAGCAGCCGCATTCCATCATACATGAATGTAAAAATCTACGGGCCTAAAGAGCTTATGGATTTTAATGTTTCCGATTTTCGTATTTCATTATCCAATCCCCGTCCGGAAGTGGGCTCTAATATATACAGAGCACAGATTTATCCGGAATTGCCGGAGGGAGTCGGCGCTGCTTACCGACTTGAGATTCCGGTATCTCTGGACAGGGTTTTGATAAGAGATCTACCTGTTGAACCTGTGATCGATATGAATTTGAGCCAGGGTTTAAGACCTGGTTATATGTGGATCAAGCCTGTAAAACTCCGTGTTGCAGGACCCCGAAAAATAGTATCCATGATGCATAAAATCAAAACGGACAGAGCCATTGCCGGAGGAACTCTGCCTGTATATACAAATAAGGTTATGATTTCGCAACTTCCCGAGTTCGTGACACTGGATAAGAACCAGCCCTTTGATGTTGATCTAAGTCTTCGCCTGCTTCCGGATGAGATAGATCCTGAAACGGATGACTCCATGCAGCTTTTGACAGATATCCCGATTCGGTGTTCCAATGATACTCCCGGTCTATCAATGTCGGTAATGGATGGAAGTTCTGTGGATATTTTGATCTTAAAGGATAAACCGGAACTTGTTATAAAACGCGAACAGTTTACTGGAGAAGTCTTCTGTCCGGCGTTTTACGATATAGAGGATCAACAGATCAAACCCGATGCAACCATTCTGAATATGATGGTTGTTGTAAACGATAGAATGAACCGAGATACACTCTCAATCCTTGATGTAATACCTCCGCGTGTCTCTCTTGAGTTTGAGAAATCTGTGAGCAAGACACCCTACGAGGTGCGGCAGGGACTCAAGGAGCACCTGATTCGATGATAGTCGGAGTGGGAACGGATATAACTGAAAATGACAGGATTGCAAGAATCTATAACAGATTTGGGGATAGTTTTCTAAACCGGGTATATCATGCTTCCGAAGTCGATTACTGTAAACAACTCACTGATCCGATCCCGTGCCTCGCTGCCAGGTTTGCTGCGAAAGAGGCCTTTGTAAAGGCCCTGGGTTTGTCCGATGCTACAACAGTTCGCTATAAGGATATTGAAGTTAACGGCAGTCAAAGAGGCAAAAAGCAACTCAGGCTACACGGAACAGCAAAAGAGTTTCTTGAAAACTTAAAAGTGAGTTCCACTCATATGTCAATCAGTCATGGGCGGGATTCCAGTATTGCAGTGGTCATTCTCGAAAGCGATTTCTCACACAGGTGAAAATCAAATACGCACAGAATCATTAGTGTAAGTCAGTAATTAATTTCCATTTTTTCAGATTATCTATTCCGGAACCATTTATA
>JBNKQE010000337.1:0-5356 GCA_050295715.1 Leptospirales bacterium | reverse complement strand
GGAGGCGCGCTGATTCGAACATGGATTTCTTTTGCACCGGCATTACGAATCATCTTTATGATTTTACGAGATGTGGTGCCGCGCATGATTGAATCATCCACGAGGACAACCCTGCGGCCTTCAACAGCACTGCGAACTACATTATACTTTATACGAGCCCCGAAGTCCCGAATACGTTGTTCAGGTTCGATAAAGGTTCTTCCAATGTAATGAGATCGAATCAAACCCATTGTAAATGGTATTCCACTCTCTTCTGCAAAACCCATTGCCGCAACATTAGAAGAATCCGGAACAGAAACTACAACATCGGCTTCCACAGGATGTTCCTGGGCCAGGTGTTTCCCCAGACTTTTACGTATCTCATATACAGACTGATCATAGATTTTTGAGTCCGGTCTTGCAAAATAAATATGTTCAAAGATACAGAGTGATTCGTCGGTTTTGACTTCAAAGGGGAAGTATGACTTAATTCCTGACTTGCTGATCTCTACAAGTTCACCCGGTTCAATTTCACGGATATACTCCGTGTCAGTTATATCAAAGGCACAGGTCTCTGAGGCAAAAACAAAAGAACCATCGGATCGCTTTCCAAATACAAGGGGGCGAAATCCATTGGGATCTCTAACAGCATACATAGCATCACGTGTAAGAACTAGAAGGCTGTAAGCGCCTGTGATTCTTTTTAAGGCCAGGGATAATGCTTCCAGTAGATCGGTTTTTCCGGACCGGGCCATTAAATGAAATATAACTTCAGAATCAATAGTCGTCTGGAAAATGGATCCGGTCTTCTCCAGTTCTTTTCGAAGGGCCCATGCATTAACAATATTTCCATTGTGAGCAAGAGCAATACTACCCAGGTTAGACTCCATACGGATTGGTTGAGCATTTCTTAAAAATGAAGCACCCGTCGTAGAGTAGCGATTGTGACCAATTGCCGAATGTCCAATGAGGTCACCCAGTTTTTCTCGATTAAAAACCTGAGAAACCTGTCCCATACCAGCATAGCGGTAAAGCCGATCTCCATCTGCTGTTACAATTCCTGCACTTTCCTGGCCGCGGTGCTGCAATGAATAAAGACCTAAATATGTGAAATTAGCGGCTTCTTCGCATCCATAGATACCGTAAATACCGCACTCTTCTCTGGGGATCTGATGATCATCAATACCAACTGGGTTAGAGTCCATAATCCCATGAAAAAAACCAAAGTCTGACTCGCAAAGAAGAAAATGAATGAAATTTAACACTCAGGCATATTCCAGGCAAAAATAAATCATGTGGATGAAAATATTGGAATTTTGACCTGGTTAATGATAACCATCCGTCTACTATTTTACCAGGAATACGTAGAACTATGCTATGGGGATTGAAAAAAGGAAATGAAGATGGTTTTAACCGACAGTTTCTCTTAGCAACTCCGCTATTCAAAAATATCCCACCACGCAGCCAGGCATTTGACAGATTCTTACGTAAAATTCAGGTCGTTCGTTTTAAACGTTCACAGATAGTCTATGAAGCCGGTGATATTCAGTCACATATTTATATAGTACGGGAAGGTGAAGTCCATATCAATCGTGCAGGAATTCATGGACGGTTGATCGCTGTAAACGGGAAAGGCAGTATATTCGGTGAAGTAAGTTATTTATCAGGTGAGCCTCATTCAACAATGGCCACTGCTGTTCTGGATACCGTTCTGTATGTGATTCCAGGCAGAGCAATGCACTCTTTACTCAGGGATGAGCCCTCCGTTGGTCACAGTCTGGCGCAACTGTTATCAAGGCGTCTTCACAGCAATCTCAAAGAGTTTTCAGAATCACCTGCTCGTATCTATTCATTGATTTATCCGGAGAATCCGGCCAGGGGAGCCCTTATTGCAAGACACCTGGCCCGTTCTCTTGTGGGAGAAAACCCCGGAGCTATCGTACTTATCTCGTTTAATATAAATCGCAATAAGACCCCGGGGCGGCCGGTTGATTTAAATAAATTGCTGGAGCAATGGAATAAACTTACGATTCAGGATCTCCGCAAGATGCTCGGTAATTCAGGCACTGAGGACTATGATCAAATAGATGGACATAATCTTCTCAATCACTGGAAGGACTCCCCTGAGAAGCTGGATCAGATTCCAGGGCTTCTCGGGCTGCTTAAAAAATATTATTCTGTAATACTTATTGATTTCAAGTCAGATCATGAAAATCCCCTGCAGTCCAGGATTGTATCCCAGAGTGATCGATTGATACTTGTTCGTTCCCTCAATCATCCTCCGGAAGATCCCATGGCGCATCCGTGGAACAGGTTTCTTCATCTGTGCCGTCATACAGTTCAGGAATTAAATCAAAGAATATTGACAGTAACGGATGAATCAACACATCAGGGATACTCGTTAACAGATATACATAATCTGGATCCATTTATTGCTGAAAGTTCAATCATTTATAGAACTCATATACGAGTAAAATCACTTACTCCGGACTCCCTATCTGAAGATTATGATCCTGTACTGCTGAGGAGTATTCAAAGACTGGCGAGAAGACTCAGTGGAACATCACGTGGAATCAGTCTTGGTGGCGGCGGAGCCAGAACTCTTGCGCATCTTGGAGTTCTGCAGATAATGGAGGATGAAGGAATCGAATTTGATGCCGTTTCCGGTTCGTCAATGGGAGCGATAATCGGTGCTGCATATGGGCTCGGATTTCGCTCGGATGAAATTATTGAAATTATACGAAAATTAATACCAAAGTCGTCCTCTATTCTGGACCGGAATCTTCCTCTAATAAGCTTCTTTCGCGGAAAAAAGATTGGTAACATGCTTCATGATTTTTTTGGAAACAGCAGATTTGAGGATATGGAGATTCCATTTTACTGCAATGGTTCTGATCTTATTTCCGGGAAGAGTATCATTTTCCAGAAGGGACCTCTTGTACCCGCTCTTCGAGCAACTGTAAGCATCCCAGGTTTTTTTCCTCCAGTAGAAATCGATGATATGCGCATAGTTGATGGAAGTGTATTAAATACACTTCCTGGAGATATACTTTTTAAACGAGGAATTGACCGCGTTATAGGAGTCAATGTTACTCCAAATCTCGATCCGGAGTCAGCCAACACACATATTCGAGGTGAAGAGAATATAATTCGTGGTATACATGATTATATAAGCCTGCCTCCAATCCTTAAGATTGTGACGAGGTCCATGGCGATTCAGGGAATGGCTCTTATGAATACTGAAATACGAAATATTGATTTTGTATTACATCCCCAAATTGATGATTTTGAGTTATTTGATTTCCATCGGCTAGATGAGATAGTGGATAGAGGGCGTCAGGCTGCAGTGACAAATATGGCGGAGTTACGCGAATCACTTTCAAGAAAAGAGATGTCATACTCCTGGTGATTACCTGCGAATATTGTTGCATGAATAAGATTCATTCTTGTAGTTGCGGAAAATTGTAAAGAGATTGGTTCATTTTATTTCCGTGTGTTTTCCCTGGCGCAGTATGCGTTGTGACCCGGGCGGCTGCTTTTCTTAAAACACCGATCATCCTGATACTGGCATCGTTCGTAAAAGCGGCATGGCGAAGGTAAATTATCGTATGCGGTAGCCGGGGGCACCGTTCCCGGAATCGGTTTAAGCGAAGATTTTCCCTGGTCTCTTGCGGGAAGAGCATTGAAGAGTGCTTCCGTATACGGATGGCATGGTTCATCAAAAACATCTCTTACACTTCCTTCTTCAACAACCTGTCCGGCATAAAGTACAGACATTGTATCGGCATTATTTGCAACAACTCCCAGATCGTGTGTTATGAGTAGTATTGATGTGCCTGTCTCTTTTTGCAGCTCATCCATGAGAGAGAGAATTTGAGCCTGTATTGTGACATCCAGTGCAGTAGTCGGTTCATCAGCAATAAGAAGTCCCGGGCGGCAGGAGAGGGCCATCGCTATCATGATTCTCTGTCTCATTCCACCTGAAAGTTCATGGGGATATTTGTTAAACAGTAAGTCCGGAGATTTTAATCCGGTCATATCCATAAGATCCAGTGCTTTTTTTCGCATCATACTGCCAGTCACATTGCTCTTCGTCTGTAGAGATGTTTCTGGGTGCTCGGCGATAGCCTCAACGATCTGTCGTCCCACTTTCATAACCGGATTCAGTGCGGTCATGGGTTCCTGAAAGATCATGGCGATTTCAGCTCCCCTGTAATTTCTGTACTCTTCGCGATGGATTTGAGCAAGGTCTCTTCCTTTATATATTATTTTGCCGGACCGGTGAGCAACTGAATTTCTTTGAAGAAGTCCTGCAATGCTGAGAGCTGTAACAGACTTACCGCATCCAGATTCTCCGACAAGGGCATGCGTTTTTCCCTCTTCCACATTAAAGCTGATTCCATCCACAGCTCTGGCCAGAGAACCTCCTGCATTAAAATGCACTATTAAATCTTTAACTTTGAGTATTGGCATTGTATTTCAGTGTATACTTATGTGTTTTTCTATCTTTCCATCTCAAAAAATATGATTCCCATGATATATATAACAAAAAAGCCCAGATCATAGAAACAATCAATGTTGTAAAAAAAGCAATTGTAAAATCAAAAGTGCTAACAGTATTATGCTTTATACTGTCTTTTATCACCGCCAGTCCAGCCAGTCCTGTCAGATATTGCCACAAATAAATATTATAACTGAGTCTTGCTATTGGTGTAAAAATTCTTCTTTTTAAGATATTATTAATGATTCCTTTACCGGAAAGAGTGGATAGAAGAAGCAATCCATATCCTGTATTCATAAATGTATAGCTCCACACATTGTATAAAACTGAATTATAATTAGCTTCTATCATATGAGAAAAAACCAGAAGCCCTATCGCCAATAACTGGATGGCATAGTTAACAGATTCATATTTTTTAATATACTGTATAATATGAAAACTATAATATAGTTCCATAATGATAATTCCGGTAATAAGAGAGTCCATTCTAGTATATAGAGGATAATATATTAAGAAATTATGCTCTTCGAAATTGGAAGGATTTTGTAGGTGAGCGGAATATCGAAATATATGAGCCAATAACATAATCAGTAGATATATATATAATCTTCTGTATTTATTCTGTTTGAAAATAAACAATCCTGCTGCTGGCGGTAAAAGTAAGTAGAATTGTTCCTCTATTGCAAGTGACCATGTATGAAGATTATAAGATCCAAAGTAATTTGTTATATAAAGAAGATCTGCGAGTAAACCCTCCTTTAATAAATATTCAATTCCAGCGTCGTGTAGTTCTGGATTTAATACTCGTTGGGTAAATAACCAGATTATTGCTCCAATGAATAAATATAAATAGTAAGAGGGAAATATTCGCAGGAA
>JBNKQE010000336.1:0-5387 GCA_050295715.1 Leptospirales bacterium | reverse complement strand
TGCTCGATTACTATCGCGGTTTCTGTTTAAGCAGAGGCGGTTTCGGCCCGGAACCTGTCCTCAACGGAAAGATTAATGTGAGAATTTTGGAGAAGAAGATTAGAGAACTCTGCCATGATCCAGATTATCGTATAAACGCCGGGAATCTACGCGACGAGATTCAGGAAGATCCCGGTATACCCGGGGCCGTAAAGTATATTCTTGATATTTGGGAACGTAATTACCCGCAAGATCAGTGAGTCTCTATTGAATCATTTTGCCGGTAATTTACAGAGTTCACGACTTACCTGTGTCAGCTGCCGCGCCTTTTCAATATCCAGGGCGGCATCGGAGGTTTTCTTCAGCCTTTTTTTACTCCAGTAATCGCCGGAAGAGCTCGCACCCTCCTGAGACGATGCAAGAAAAACCGAAGTTGCAGCACCCTTTTCCGGTGAAAGTAAAAATGGTTTAAATAAGAATTCAACAACAGGGGGTAAAAAACGGAAGAAATTCGTTGCCACAACTCCCGGATGCAAAGCATGAACATTTATGCCGGCAGGTCTGACTCTTTCGGAAAGCTCTTTCGTATACAGAATATTCATCAATTTCGTTGTCCCGTATACTTTCATTGCTGAATAAGGTCTGTCAGTGAACTGGAGGTCATTGAAATCCAGTTGTGCAAATTTGTGGGCCTGCGATGAAACATTAATAATACGCGGGTCAGGGCTTTTTTCCAGTAAAGGAAGCAATTTTTCTGTGAGCATAAAGTGAGCAAGATGGTTCACTGCAAACTGAAGCTCAATTCCATCTCTGGATACCTGACGTGTTCTGGGAACAATGGCAGCGTTATTGATCAGAATATCCAGGCAGTTAGACTGCTTGTGGAACGCTTTTACAAGGTTTTCGACATCACTCAAAGAGGATAGATCGGCAATCAGCATAAAGATATTTGATGAACCGGATTTTTCTTTCGCCGTTTGAAGAGCTACATTTCCTCTCAGTGGATCACGTGCTACCATATATACTCTTGCACCGAGCTCGGCAAGCTTCCATGAAGTTGCCAGGCCAATTCCCGAGTTGGCGCCGGTTACCATTACATTCTTACCCTTAAGTAAATCTCTTACCATGTGAACCTCAGTCATTTTCCGTCAAATTATTACTTAGACCCGCCTTGTTCCAGATAGGTTGCAGGAGAAACAAATTCCAGAGAAGTTTGATTGGTTGCTATTTTACGATAAAAACATCCGTAACGAGAAGAGCCATCCGGATTCTTTGTATGGCAGGAACCACTCTTGCGAAGCCGAACCAGGTATAATATGCTATTCTGTTCGCAGTTCACTCTGATCTCAACAATATCCAGATAGTCTCCTGAAGTGGCTCCCTTAATCCAGATTTCGTCTCTCGATGTACTGTAAAATGTCGCCACACCATGCTTTTTTGAATATTCAAGAGCTTCCGGATTTACGTACCCGATTATCAAGACAGCTCCGCTTTCAATATCCTGGGCGACTGCCGGTATCAAATCCTGTCCGAGGTTTGCTATCTTGCCGAGTTTTGAAAAGTCCAGTGATAAACTGGAAGATTCCTCAATAGACAGTTCTGATGATGGGTCTGCATCTCTGGATTGGCTCATAAAACAAGAATTTAATTCCCCTTTGCAGGAGAAAAGAATTTCCCGGAAAATATTAAACAAATCGTAAATGCCGGAAATTACAAAAAACAGGTAACCATTACTTTTTTAGCACGATGTAAAAAAACTTGTCATGGGACAGGGGATTGTTGTAGATTACAGATAGGTACTTATTAAGGTGAGCCCTGGTGACTTATTTATGCAGATCTTTGTCAAAGTCATAAGTATTTAAATAATTGGGTGTTTTTATGAATAAACGTTTAACAACAAAGATAAAGAATCTGTGTTTTATGCTATTAATGGCAATAGTGGTATCACCCATTCTGGCTGATGAGAATCCATTCAAAGAGAGGATGGTACTTCAGTGTGATTCAGAGACAGATGCGAAACAAAAGGATCTCTGCGTTAAAGAAAAAAGACGTCGTGAGTATACAAAGGTTCTCTATTTACGAGGCTCCTCCACGAACAATAAGACATTATCGGAAATTAACAAATATCCGAATCTTACGTCGTTGGTCCTGTCAGGGTCTCGTGTAAATGACAGTGGAATTCAAACTCTAGTAAAACATCCAAAGATATATTTCCTGAGTCTCGAAGGAACTCCTATCTCGAACAGAGCAATGCAGGGCCTTTCCAGGATGCCATCACTGGGGATGCTTGATATTTCAAAAACCAGAGTAAGTGATAATGGTATCATGGCTCTGAATAAATCCTATTTGTCATACCTGAACATTTCATGGACATCAGTTACAGATGAGGGAATTAAAGCTCTGGTTACAGAATTCCCGAATTTATACCGACTTGATTTGATGAACCTGGACGTGACGGACGATAATATTAAAGGTTTTCTCAATGTTAAAAATGAAGATTTATTTAAGAAGACACTGGATGAGACAATGTCTTCAGGATTGATCGGGATGTTCAGTTCTAATACAGAGAGACTGGATTTTGATAATAATGGATTCAAGAAACTACAGGACCTGAATTTATCCGGAACTAAAATTACAAATCGATCCATAGTTATTTTGAGTGCAATAAAGAGTCTTAAACTCCTTAATGTCTCGTATACTTTGATTGATGACGATGGGATGTCGCATATTGGGCGTAATCAGGATCTTGAGGTGTTGAGTCTGAGTGGGACTCAGGTAACCGATAGTTCCATGGATGAATTGAAAAACCTCTCCAGTCTGAAGGTTCTGAGTCTGGAAAATACCCTGATTACCGACAGCGGACTGGATGATCTAAAAGATGTACCGGATCTTGTTTCAGTTTATCTCAAAGGCTCAAAGGTAACTGTTGAGGGTATGACAAAACTTCAGGAAGAAATGCCAGATCTTCGTATACATCATCCCAATTATAAGAAGCCGCAGGATCAAAAATAGAAATATTGTAACTACTCACCACGTATTATGTGATTGATAAATTGGAGTCCCTTCCATTATCGCAGCAAGCGGACATCCCTGTCCGGTTGCTGCGAAGCAGGTCCATCCACGGACCTTGTAATGTGCGGACCGGTCTCTGTAAATTCAGTGATGCGAATTCTAACCGATACAATTATTAATTTGTTCTTTTAGACTTTCGCTTGAATTTTTGGCCTCAATGAATAATTTTCTGGCTTCATCGCCTTTACCTGTATCAAGCAGTCGGTAAATTGATTCGGCAGAGTTGTGAACAGCTTTGTGTGTTTCATTAATCAAACTCCACCGGTCATAGCAGTGTTCGGGTTCTCCAATGGAGTGATAGTAAATTCCAAACCTGCATTTTTTATGGCTTGTTTCCAGATCTCGAGGGCCGCCTTCCAGAATATTTTCAAGTTTGTTCATCCAGCTGTCATGAGCTGAAATGGCATCGTTTAATTCTTTGCGAAGATCTGAATCGTCGAAAATCTGGAACTGACTTAATTGGTTTATTATCAAGAGGGATTGCCTTACATTATCCTCAACAAGCTCAAGAATATTGTGCACTTCTTTGTTGAGAGAGGTCATATGAATTCTCTCCTTGTTCAGTCGCATGTTGATTGCATCACTGTGTTCCAGTATATGATGAGTACTTGCTGCGATTTCTTCAATCCAGCTGGAAAGGCTACTGGTGCTATCTGTAATATTAGATGCATTAGAGGACATATTTTTTATACCTCCCAGTATTTCTGCGACGCTATGCGTAACACGATTATTTCTATTAAGGATGTCAGTTGTCCTTAATTCGAATGCTTCAATCTCCTGAGAGCTTTCATTTACTTTCTGAATCATCCCTTCAAGTATGGATGTGATACCGGATACGGTCTCTTTACTTCGATCTGCCAGTTTTCCTACTTCATTCGCAACTACAGCAAATCCGCTACCCATCTCCCCGGCTCTGGCAGCCTCAATGGATGCATTCAATGAGAGCATGTTTATCTGATTTGAAATATCAGTAATAACATTGACTACTTCTTCAACATTTCTTGCTTTCTCTGTTAACTGTTGCATTTGTCTTGAGATGGATGAAATATCTTTTGTAACAATTTCAAGGGTTTTCTGTCCTTCGGTAAGCTCTTTTTCACCGGATTCTGCACGTTCTGACATATAAGCAAGAGTCTGAAACAATTGATCTATATTGGATGATACCACCTCAGTGGCTTTTGATACTTCATCAATGGCTGATGTTTGTTCACGAATTTGGCTGACAATGGTCTCAACATCTTTAGAACCTTCCTGGAAGGAAAGATTGCTGTCCTGTGTATCTATTGATGCCTGTTTCAGACGACGGGCAAATAGACTCTCATTGACAATCGTCTCTCTAACTCCTGAGAATATCTCAGTCAGAGCTACTCGAATGCTGGATGTGAAGCTATTAAAATTGTTTTGAATACGTTGAAATTCAGTGCTCCCCCATGGTTGTATTTGTACGGTGAGGTCTTTACTGCTATTTGCTGCTTTTTCCATATGAGATCCCATTATATGAAGGGATCTAAGTATTGAGCGAAGTAACAGAATTAGTAGTATTAACAGGAGGGTTGTACCAAATATCTGAATGGCAATGACAAAAAGACGAGTATTTTTATATTTGCTCAGAAAAGAATCTTTCGTTGATACTGACAGAGCTTCCAGAGCACTTCTGGCTTTTTCTATTTTATTGTTTTTTATATCGTTTTGAATTGAGATTATAGCTGTTTTGAGCTCGGGATTGCCAATTTTTTCCACATTCAGCACAGGTATCTCTTGAGTGGACCTGGTAAATGTATCCTGAAATGACGAGACAAGGATAATATCATTGATGTTTGCATCCATTGATTGAATAAAATAAATATCCATTGAAATGGATGATACAAATAATAATAGGATAGTTACAATTAACGAACTGAAACGTATGCTTAATTTTTTCATAATTTCGATTAAGGACCGTTATGTAAGATTATTGCATACTGGCGAGTAAAAAATACATTGGAGTATCAAACTCTTATTGTACCGGATTTCAATTTAATTGTCTCTATATTGATACAATTAAATGTAGATAGTTATAGTAGAAAATGACGGTCGGGTGTTTTGAGAGATTTTTCAGCCTTTAATCGTTAGCATGATTTGCTGGAAAATCATGCACGTTATTTTGCCAATATGCTTGAAGCAGTATTGTCTCGAATTACATCTTTACGAATTTGAAACAATCTATGATGACCCAAAAGTGCTGCCGTAAATACATATAAAATAAATTCCCCGTTAGACGGTAAAATTTTTCACGATCTTCGTAAGTTTGTCGGCTACAGACAGAACATTGTCCGACATTTTTAATGCTTCAGCTG
>JBNKQE010000335.1:0-5391 GCA_050295715.1 Leptospirales bacterium | reverse complement strand
AGGGAAAGGGGGCGCAAATCGTACCCGGCGCGGGAGCCGAAACGAACAGCTTTTTTCTGGGATTACTTTCCCACACACAGCCGGGGGGCATGGATGCCCGGAGTCGGTGGCCGTTCGTGGAGGAGGTGCATTTCCGGCGGGCGGGGGTTATTGGGGTATAATTATGAAGCGTTTTTCTCTGCCAGAAGGCGACGAACTGCCGGAAGAAGCTTCTTGGGAATTTCCATTACTGTTTCATCGCTATCAAAAGCGGCTTCATCTTCTGCAGCAGCCTCTTCTTCACTCTGGTTTTCATAATGATCCAGAACTTTCTTTATCCTGTTTTCATCCCATCCGGGGGGAAATTCATTTTTAGCCTTTTCCATGTTTCTTTTTAATCCTCCGCCGTAGTGCTTGCACTGCTTTTCCTTTTAAGTCATAAGCTGTTATTACAAATAAAGAATCAGGTTCAGGATCGGGAACATAAATTATCCGTAAAAATCGGCCACCTTCTGTTTTCCCGATAGCAACACAAGAACCATCTACACCATTTCTGTCCTCTATGGCATTTGAAAGAACTTCTTCTACTTCCTCTTCATTGACATTATGCCCATAAATATGAGGTAGCTCCGTTTCCGGTCCTTCCTGGATCGACGCTCCAGAAAAAAATAAGAATTAACAGCTAATCCCGACCTCCTCCCTGGGTGCTGGGATTAGGCGAATCAATTACTATCGCGAAATAGGGGCTTCCATGAGGAATAATTTCTAATACAGAAAGCAATCAATTATAATGAACTCGCACATTCACCTTTGCGAATTCTCCAGACTCATATCGCTCAACAAATCTTACAAAATCCTTATTGGGATAAACCCGAGTATCACCTATATAAAAACCAGCAGCTTGCAAAACAAAAAAGACCTTTGCGGACCAGTGAAGCATTTTTTCCGAAAAATGACAGTTCGAGTTGTCAACCGAGACTGTTTCTTCTTCATTATTTTCAATCTTACTGCAATGCAAACTCCGTCTTATTGATCCGGTTTAACATATTTATTCCAATAAAAAATCATTGGAATAGCAAATGGAATCAGCATTATATTCCAAAAAAGCTTGCTCTTCCATCCAAAATATGGATTTCGGCGAACATGTATAAAATAATACAATCCAATTATTGGAAATGACAAAAATGCCAATGGAAACAACAAAACACTTATATAACTAAATACTGATACCATGTCAGATTCTATCCCGGCATTTGCGGTTGAAAAAATAAATGCAAGAATCCACAAGGTCACAATGAAATTCATTACATATACAATATATTTTACTTTACGATTCTCCATTCCTTGTATGCCTTAACACTTAGCGAAGATTGTTGTTTTTCCCAGAGTCATAAATCTATCCATAAAAGACTCATTTACACCTGTCCAGATTTGATTAGGAGAGGTGAGTAATAAACTTGTCCCAAATGACTTTGGAATATTTGATGCATTTGAGTAATATACATTTGCATTATCCGGCGTAGGATTTGTCTCTGGACTACTATATGATAATCCCGCACCGGGGCAGATAGAGAGCCAGACTGCAGGGCAGATTGCTGCGCCGATTGTTCCGTCATCTTCGTTCCATTCTCACCGGTGTTAAACTTTTGACACCTGTCATTTTCCACCAGGGAATTTTCTCAACGAACAAAATCCGTTTTCTCCCTTAAACTTACACTAAAAGTCCCTTAGAAACACTCAAAGTTTAAAGGAGTGAAGGGTGTTTTCTCCTTTAAACCTGGTGTAAAAGTCCCTTAGAAAATGAATTTTCTAAGGGACTTTTTATATAAACTTCGTGGAGATTTTTTTCCCGTTATCGAAATTTTTTTTACACTCTTTGCGGGAAATATGAAATGGTATAACCGGCAAGGAATACAGATAAAGAATTGCAGACTTAGCTTCAAGAGTAAGATCAATTAAAGTATCAAGCCACCGCAATATTATACCCGCGGATCTTCATCCACTGCCCCATTCATAGAATCTTTATATCATACTTATCAAGCAATCCCCTCACACCTTCCAGTGAAAATCTGGCCTTTCGTATTCGGTTGTTTTCCGGATCAATTGAATAACCGGAAGAGGTTTGCAGATCGGCTTTTTCCAGATTTGTTTTTGAGAATATGGCGCCGGTCAGATTACAGTTATTCAGGCTGACGCCGCTCAAATCTGAATTTGTAAAATCGACTTCGCCAAGATTGCAGTCATTGAATCTCACATTTCTTAGATTCCGATTATTGAAAGAAGAGAGACTCAACTGGCAGCCGTCAAACTCCATGGACAGAAGAAACTCATTGCACTTCTCAAAATACAAGCCCATCAACTTACATGAAACGAATTTAACGTCCTGCAGGCCTGTATTTGTCAAATTTGAGTTCGTGAAATTACAATCAGTAAATTCGCAATCCACAAATTTGATCCCGGTCAGATTGGCATTCATGAACAGACAACCTTCAAATCGGCATCCCTCATACTCAATAGCCGCGAGTTCCTCATCAGCAAAATCTATCCCATCGAAGAGTTCGCCATCTATATATCCATCGCTCATTGTAACCTTTGCCCTCTAAAGATCCAGGCTATGATATGAATACAGGAAGGTCCAATAATTATTAGGATGAATGGTCTTGCATCGCCTGAAAGGACCAGGAAATTGTATCGCTACAATCAACGTAAAATGAAATTCGTTTTGGTAGGATTGTTTATCAGGATCCACAGGGTTTCGTCTAAAATAAATCTGTGGAAATATTGTAACTACTCAGTTAATGAATCAATATTTTGGAAATCTATATAATAAAATGGATGGACCTACTTCGGAGCATCCGGACAGGGATGTCCGCTTGCTCCGATAATGGAAGGGACTCCAATTTCTCAATCACATAATACGTGGTGAGTAGTTACGAACTATTTTAGATTATAACCATAAAAAAAGCCCCGGCATTCTTTGCGAAACACCGGGGCTTAAATCGCTCAGGCTAAGCTTTGTACGATCAGGGAGTGAGGACAACTCCCTCTGTCTGAGGAATGTATTTCAGAGAACCGTAAGCATCTGCAACACGGCCCGATTTTGTTTTACTGGTCATGGAGCTTTCCAGATCACCACCAGTCAGGATAGCATTGATTACATCATCTTTTGTGAAGTTTGGATTTCGTGCTTTGACCATTGTGGCAATTCCCGCAACAAAGGGAGTAGCCATTGATGTTCCATCCATTACCTCGTAGGTGTTTCCGGTGACAGCCAACTTATTCATTTGAAAGTTTGAAATAGCCACTCCCGAATAGGCACCTGAACTATCAGAACGAAAGGAGAAATAAGTAAAACAACCAGATACGGAAGTTGCACAATCAGTCACTGGATACTGAAAATTATAATTATTGCTTCCATCTACATATATAGAATTACCATCAACACTGATGTACAAATAATCAAAAGATGGTTCAATATACCACTCGGCATCAAACGACATGACCAGTTCCTCATCCGATCCTGCTGTAAATCCTTTAATTGATTTGTAAGAGGCATTGGAGGATATGTTATTTGCATAAACTGCAGAATAGTTTGTACAAAAATCAGAAGGAAGTGTCAGACTGGCACCGGAACAGTAAGTTCCTGCGCCTCCTGAGCTTACTCCCCAGTAACTTCCCAGAGTCCATCCTGTTGAGAAGTCATCCGTTCCAACTACAGTTGTTGAAAGCGTTGGAACTGAACTCAAAATATTTGTACCGGGGGCACCGATATCCACTAAACGACTGCTGGTTGTTGTTCTGCTATCATAGTCCGAAAAACTTGCAATATTGTATGACTGATCTACAGCAGCTACACAAATGATATTTGATTGTGAGTAATCACATGGATAGGAATGAGTTGTATAGTGATTGTTTCCGCTATTACCAGCTGCCGCAACAATAATGACTCCGTTTGTCTGTGCCGTAGTTATTGCACTGGAGTAAGCCGAATCATATGTTGATCCACCCAGCGACATATTGATAATAGATGCCTGTCCCTGCCCGGCTGATTGTCCAGCGGCAAAGCCAATCCCTTCAACAATATCCGCCGTGGTTCCTGTCCCGTTACTATCCAGAACTCTTACAGCAAGAATACTGGCACTCTGACAAACTCCTGTTACACCTGTTGAATCATTTCCTGTTGCCCCAATAATACCGGCCACATGTGATCCGTGTCCTGCCAGGTCCATTGGATCATTATCTCCGGTTCCTACAAAGTCACAGCCTACCGTTCCTGTTGTACTTCCCGGACACGAATAGGATCCACTTACCATATTACCGGAGAGATCGGGATGGTTGTAGTCAACACCGGTGTCGACTACAGCAACTGTTACACTGCTACAATCTGTAATCAGTCCCCATGCAGATTCAGCATCAATATCCTTTCCTGATGTTCCAGGGTTATTTGTTGCATAAGTTTCAGGAGAGATGGTTTGAGCTGAGTTTTTCATACCCCACTGCTCGCCATAATTTGTATCATTGGGAGCTACTGTAGCATGGTAGATATAATTTGGCTGTGCATAATCAACATCAGGATTGCTCTCAATCATTTTGATTGTGTTTTCAACATCCTGCGCCTTTTTTAGTTTAACCAGATAAATGGGCCCTTTCCCCTCCGCTCTAAAGGAGAGTGCTTTTGCCTGGCCTTTTCCCATAGTCTTACTGCTACTCAAAGCAGCACTCTCGGAGACCCCACTCTTATACTGAACCAGCACTTCACCGGTTACAAACTTTTGATCCGGAGTATACTGTTGAACGGATGGATCTTTTGGGCTTGCACTAACTCCACCAATTACAGCCAGTGAAGCAACCGCAACTAAAGTGCCTTTAATAATATTATTAATAGTTTTATTCATTTCATTTTATCTCCATGTCTAAATATGGATTATAACTGAACCCCTGCCATACAACCCATTGGTCTTTGGCAGAGATTCGGTTAATTCACATCAAGGAATCGTTATAGATGCCTCATCAGAAAGATCTCCACCTGCTGCGTTGATTGCACTGTAACCGCCGACCCTTACGTAGTAGGTACAACCACGAGTTACACCCGTCACCTGTCTGCTTGTGGTAGACGTTGTATTTGCTACAGTTGCAACATAAGGTGTGGTTTTATCGACTCCGCTTGATGCAGAAACGTAGATCTTATGTCCGCCGCTTCCCGCAGTAGTCACATCATATGAGCGACTCTCATCCCAGGTTACAGTAAAAGTGGCCGTTCCCGATCCGATACTGTCGCAGGATGGTTCATCATCCTGAACCGTTACGGAAATCGGAGAGAGTGTCAATGAGGCATATCCGGTTGTATCCAGTGTGCTTCCGCTATTGATTGCCATGGAGATATTGAATGTCTGACTTCCGTCCAGATAGTCA
>JBNKQE010000334.1:0-5422 GCA_050295715.1 Leptospirales bacterium | reverse complement strand
TATTGTAATTCCGATTTTTATATACTCATGATCCATGAAATCACTTAATTCCTGAGAGGAATTTGCATATCTTACAACCTGAAACCAACCGCCGGCTTCAAGCCGGGCTATAAAATCCCTGCTCTCAGGACTCGTATCCAGGTCATACACTCCCGTTTCAATGTGATCAACATCAAAATCAATAGCATAACCGAATAAAAGAATCATAATTACAGGCATGATTAGCGCAATATACAGAGTACGCATATCGCGAATAATATGGATTATCTCTTTTCTTGCTATAGCCGAAATCCTACGAAACATGTCCGGCCTCCAGAGTTCCAATCAAATAAACAAAAACATCCTCCAGACCTGGTTCTACTATTGTTCCTTTCAGTTTCCCTTTTACCCAGAGTTTATTATCTAAATTACTACAATATTGAAGAGCTTCCTTCGCTTTACCTTTCCACCGGGAAGATAGAATGACATGGAGACCTCGACCGAATGGATCAACACGAATCACCGATTCATTTTGATCTAAAAGCTTTTTTATAGCATCCACATCTTCCCCGGAAATTTCCAGAACCGGTCCGGGCAACAAATTACGTTTCAGATTTTCAGGTGTATCGAGAGCTGCAATTTTTCCAGCATGCATCATGGCAACCCTGTCGCATTGCTCAACCTCATCCATATAGTGACTGGTTACAAATACCGTGGCTCCCTGCGATCTTATTTCGTAAATGATATCCCAGAACAACCTTCGTGCTGCAGGATCAACTCCGGCAGTAGGTTCATCCAGGAATATGACTCCAGGATTATGTACAAGTGAACAACCAAGCGCTAACTTTTGCTTCCATCCACCCGGTAATGATCCTGTAATACGTTTCTCCATTCCGCGAAGCTCAGCCATTTCAAGGATTTCATTCATACGCCTCTGAAGAATACGGCCTCGTATACCATGAATTCCGGCAAAAAATTCAATATTCTCTTTAACGGTGAGATCCTGATACAAAGAAAACTTCTGTGACATATATCCTATATTGAGCTTTACCCTGGCTGGATCTGCAATTACATCAATCCCCATTAACTCCGCCTGACCTGATGTAGGCGGAAGTATTCCGCATAACATTCTAATTGTTGTTGATTTACCGGCCCCATTGGCGCCCAGAAAACCAAAAACTTCTCCCCTGGCAACATCAAATGATATATTATCAACCGCACGAAAGTTTCCAAAATGCCTGGATAGAGATTTTACATGCAATGCTTTCATTTAGTGGCCCCAAACTGATTCGCCTGAACGTTCATAAAAACATCTTCTATTGATATTTTGTATCCGGATCTGGACCTCTTTATTCCCGCCTCTTTCAATCTACTGAAAAATTTACGATCGATCTCCCGCGCATAATTTTCATATAATAAAATATGTATTCTTTTTCCCATAACATAGGCACTCTGAATTTCAGGAAATTTAGAATTGTTTTTAATAATACCCAATGATTTGTGAATATTGTCAGCCTGACCTTCAAAGATTTTGTGAGATATTGATTGGATAAGTTCTCCGGGTTTACCTGTATGTACAAGTCGACCTTCAAACATCAAACCTGTTGTATTGCATCTTTCTGCCTCATCCATATAGGGAGTGCTTATCAAAATAGCCACACCTTCTTTAGCAAGACGAAACAATAGACTCCAGAGTTCGCGTCGAGATACAGGATCCACCCCATTTGTTGGTTCATCCAGAATGAGAACTTCAGGCGAATGGACTATCGAACATGCTATGGCAAGTTTTTTATACATTCCGCCTGAAAGTGCATCTGCTCTTCTGTTGCTGAAACCATCCAATCGAACAAAATGCAGGAGTTCACTTATCTTTTCAGACAATATCTTATCCGAAACTCCGT
Organism: Leptospirales bacterium; assembly: GCA_050295715.1. Classification (GTDB taxonomy): domain Bacteria; phylum Spirochaetota; class Leptospiria; order Leptospirales; family Leptonemataceae; genus JBNKQE01. The sequence goes on along the minus strand of JBNKQE010000334.1, from coordinate 3,542 downwards.
GAAGATCTGCAAAAAAATGCATATTCTCTCGAACTGTGAGGTCTCCATAAAGTCCGTATGCCTGTGGCATGTAACCGACAAGCTCTCTTGCCCTATCGGGCGAAGTCTCAACTTCAATACCGCCGATTAACGCATTCCCCGAATCCGGCTTAATGGCTCCGAGTATCATCCTCAAAAGCGTAGTTTTTCCAGCCCCATCCGGACCGATTAATCCGAAAATTTCTCCTTTTTGAATAGTAAAACTAACCTTCGAAACAGCTTTTACGTCGCCAAATCTCCGCGAAATCTCATTTACCTCAATGGGTTTCATTGGAAATACCGCTGTTATCAATCTTGTTTTCACTTTCAACCTGAATAATGGCATCAGCCGGCATGCCGGGCTTCAGCAATTCATCAGGATTATCCACATTGATTTTCACTGCAAAAACCAATCGTGCACGAGCATCTTCTGTTTGAACATTTCGCGGAGTAAACTCAGCCCTTTCTGAAATATAAATTACTTTTCCGGAGAGTGGAGTTTCAATCCCCGGAGCCGTTACTTCAGCATGATTTCCGGTATGAATCAGAGGAATTCTATCAATGGGTACAAAGATGCGTAGGATCACAGTTTCCAGATTTCCGACAGTAAGAAGAGTAGCCCCCGGCAATACAACCTCTCCTTCCCTAAAATTTACTCTCATGACTTTGCCGTCTATTGGCGAAGTCAAAATCGCTTCATTTTTTCTCGACGTTGCCAGTTCAAGTCCGGCTCGCAATTGCCTTACCTGGGCTCTTGCTGCTTCATAAGCAGATTTTGTTATATCAAAACCCATATTCGCCTTATCAAAATCTCTTGTGGATATGGCACCCGCATCATAAAGTTCTCTTGCACGTGACAATTCCTTTCGCGCGTTTTCATAAGCTGATTGGGTACGAATGACATTTTTTTGTGCAGCTTCAATACCTGCCTCGCTCATTGCTACACCAGCGCGAACCTCATCTTCACTCAATGATATAAGTATATCACCCTTATGAACCCTGTCGCCTTCTTCGATATGAAATTTTAGTATTCGCCCAGGGATCATCGGTGAAATTGATACATCATCTACTTCAACGCTTCCGCTTCCGGAAATTTCTTTTTTGCCGGAATCATTACAGGATGCAAAAATAAGAAATAACGATATCAACAGTATTATATATAGTCTATTCTGAATAGTTTTCACTTCGAACCTCCCGGAATTCTTCAAATAATGGATCCGTCTTTCCGGAAATCATTTCAAGTTCAGAAGAACAATTTAATATATCAAAAATATACTGCATATGACGAACCTCGCTTCGATAGAACATCAATTCTGAATCCATTAATTCCTGGTGAGAGATGGCACCATTTTGCCAGGCCGTCCGGGATGCATCTAACGCCTTTCTTGCTGTTTCGACGGCCAGTCGACCTGCTTCCAGGCCGGATACAAGTCGTTTGCGCTTTTCAAGAAGAAGCTTGTAGTAAGTTGCTATCTTTCGTCCCGCATCTTCTGCTTTTATTCGGGCATTTATCGAGTTATTCTCCGCGATTTTATAATCCTGATAATCTATACCACCGCGAAAGATTGGAATAGTTGCCTGTATTTGAACAACTGCCTCATCACCATAAATATTCTGACCCAGGAATGGTTTTTTTCTTAAATAGGATAATCCCGTAGCAATTTGAGGATAGAGCTCATCTTTCTTTATTTGACTCAGCAAGCCTGCCTGCTTCGCACGAAGCTGTGCAATCTGAACATCGTCAAATTCTTCAGAATTTAACTCGTCAGATTGCAGAATGGAATTTGCAAGTTTCTCAGTAAAAGGAATAAAATCCCGCAATGTCTCTGCATAAATAAAAGGCTCTCTGCTTTTAATTCCAAGTGTAAGTCGCAATGCATCTTCGGCAGATTTCAACCTGTCCACCCCCTCCTCGAGAGTGTAATGTGCATCAGCCTGTTCTGTTTTAACACGAAGAAATTCCAGTTGCGACAGAGCGCCTTCCCTGTATTTTGCCTCTGCCTGTTTCAACCTGCTGCTGGCTCTATTTTCACCGTCTTTTGCCAGTTTCATCGCTTCCAGTGCAAAGAGAACGCGTATATATGCAACTCTCGCATCGTGCATTGCTTTTCTTTTTGATTTCGCATGGATAATTTTTGATACATCCTCTCCAAGATGTGCTGCTTTCAGTGCATCAAAACGTTTTCCTCCACCATATAATAAATAACGTATTTGAACCCCGTAAGAAGTATTTTCCCTTCCGCCCATATGCAGATCCATATATGTACCGGGAATTAACTCTTTTTTTATCCCGACTGGCGGATCCATTAATGCAGCACTTCCCACCAGATTTATTTCAGGAAGAAAATATCCGTAGGTTTTCTTTAACATGCGATTGGCAGAATCAGTTTCATTTTCCACGATTGCCAGATCGGGATTCCCGATAAGTGATAGCTGTTCTACTTTCACGAAAGAGAGATTTAACGCGTCTGGAACATCCTGCGAAAACAACTCAGCGGCGCTCAATGACAGAAGTATTATTAGAGCTGTAAATCTTATATTCACCTGAGCCCCCCCGGATGACCGGAGTAATCTATACCGTCCAGTCCTCTCGCAAGTATTGCCACAGCCTGATCTATATACTGATCCTTTTTTATTGGAACAATTTTATTCCAGTCAAAGATCTCCTGGAACAGATAATAACCCATGAAAATCCCCTGTATCATTCGAAAGAAAATATAAGGATCTATTGAATCTTTATATTGATCCGGCAATAGATCATGGATTACCCGGGAGATAGGATTCCAGAAGCTTTCATGCAATTCGGTCACAAAGCGATCCTTCTCCTCTTCGGATAGAGATGACATCGAATTTAGAATAATCGGTAGCAGTTTGCCCGGTCCGTCTTTCCCACTCAATCTGAAGCCGAGAACGTGAAAAATTCCTCGCAATAACTCTTCAACATTTTTTGATGCAATCAGGTCGGATTGTTCTTCCAGGGATTCACGAATATAATCCGGGTCTATCACCATATGGATGCGAAAAATTCCTATGAGCAGGTCATATTTACTATTAAAATGATGGTAAATCAATCCCTCGGAGACACCGGCTTCCCTGGCAATCGCCTTCACTCTTGTACCATGGTAGCCATTTCTGGAAAATTGCTCATACGCAGCGTCAAGAATTGCTCTTTTACTCTCTTCTGCGCTTAAAGCCTTTCTATTTTTTCTTCTTTTCACCAGCATATTACTTTACCATCCCACATACTGAGCACTCACTCAGTATGAAAGTGGTCATTTATATATAATCCGGCTGTATTTTTTTTTAATATATCCAAAAAAGATGAGTATCCTTTTCAAAATATACCGTCTTAATAAAATAGTATCTATGGAGACACAAATGCTCAAGACATTGCATATTCTTTATGTTGAAGATGAACCCGAAACCAGAGAACAAATGAATATCTTCTTAAAGAGAAAGGTTGGGGTGGTAATGGTTGCTTCTAATGGAGCTGAGGGACTTGAACTTTTCAGAACCCAAAAGCC
>JBNKQE010000333.1:0-5427 GCA_050295715.1 Leptospirales bacterium | reverse complement strand
TCTACATTATATATCAAACGATAAACTACTCGAAAATGAGAAACTTGTTTTGATTGATGCCGGCAGTGAAAAAGACAACATTTGTGCGGATATCACAAGAACATTTCCCGTCGGTTTAAAATTCACAACAGCACAGCGTCGGGTATACGATGTCGTATTAAAATCACAAAAAGCCGCTCTGAATATGTGTCATGTCGGAGAAAATCTGGACAGTATCCACAATAAGACAGTTGCAATTCTTACGGAAGGACTTATCGAACTCGGACTGCTGAAAGGAAGTCTTGAGAGTAACATAGAGGAGAATAACTACAAGCGCTTCTACATGCACCGAACAAGTCACTGGCTGGGGGCGGACGTGCATGACGTTGGATCTTACTATTACGGAAAAAAACCACGTAATCTGGAAGAGTGTATGGTTTTTACAGTAGAGCCAGGTCTTTACATTCCCGATGAAAATGATATACCGGAAGAGTTCAGGGGAACCGGTATTCGTATTGAAGATGATGTTATAATCTGGAAAAAGGGTGCAGAAATTCCCACTTCCGGCGCTCCAACAGATCCAGATAAAATTGAAGAGATAAGAGCAGCGCATGCAGGCTGAGATACAACTACCGGTGTCATGCCACCTCCCCTATTTGGGAATTACGAATGGCTTTATATCCACATACACTCTGTTCTTTTTCGGAGCATTCTTCACAGGCCTTTACCTGGCAAGAAAAGAACTGCGTCAGAGAAAGCTGGATATAAAGGAGGCAGAGAATGTTTTTTCGCTCTCTCTCGTTGGTACATTCATAGGCGCGAAACTTGGATTTCTTTTTGAAATGCGAAGAGAAGTCTTTATCGAGCACACCTTAACATGGCAGGAAGTTATTTTCTCTGCGGGCGGACTTGTATTCTATGGTGGTCTTTTTTTCAGCATGATTCTTCTGATCATCTATTTCACCTGGAAAAAAAAAGACATCCTCTTATATGCAGATGCCTTTGTTCCGGCTCTTGCTGTTGGATATGGAATCGGAAGACTTGGCTGCATGATAAGCGGAGACGGTTGTTACGGACATATGGCGCCATTCAAAGCACCTCCCCTATCTCTTGTATTTGGAAATAATACTCTTATTCCTACAGCGAGTGTTGTAGTGTGGAACACTCCGTTTGTTGAGTCGATGGCCTCTTTTCTCTTCTTTGTTTTGCTTCTATCAAACTATATTCCTTATTCTAAATTCAGAGGCGGTTCACTATTTGCCTTTCTTGTATGGAATGGACTGGTTCGCTTTATTGTTGAATTTGTCAGACTGAACGAAGCTGTCATCCCAATTCTGGAACCTCCCATGCTGCACACAGAAGCCGGAACATTCCTGTTGAACTATTCAAATGCAGTCAGGTATGGTCCTGGACCCGCCTACTTTCTTGAAAACTTTTACTGGTATGGAATTACTGCAGGTCAGCTGGGAGCTATTATAGCGATGTGTATTGGATTAATCGGACTTATGCGAATCCGCAAGCCGGAGTCAAACTTCCGTATATCGAAGAAAGAATGATTCTCAAATACCCGGGTGAAAACATAAACCGAATATGTCTCAATGAAATAACTGATTGTATATTTAATTAAATATACAATTTACTGAAGAGTTTTAAGTATCGCTTCGAGGTGAGCCCAGTTCATCCAATCTTATTTTTTCTTTCGCATATAAAAATTCCCTTGAATTCTTTCCGTATCGCAACTCCACCATGGCAAGAAAATGGATATTCTTCTTACGTCGCAGGTCAATAAGAACTTCTTCTGAATTTGATCTATTCTTCCGCGCCAGAGCAAGTTTGTGGTAATAAATTCGTGCCAGATAGTAATGCATGGGCCATTCGGCGATTGCACCATCCGATTTTTTATACTCCTGTAACAATTGAAAGGATCGGTCAAAATCATCAATATTTATGGAAAGAATAATCTCATTCCGTAAAACGATGCGCGTTAAATTCTTAAACTGCCGGTGCTCACGAATATTTCGGCTCCTGATTTTTGCCAGGCTATTATGGACAAATGAGTAATCTTCCAGAATTTTTATGTACGCTTTGTTTTTGACTATAGATATCTTTCTTCGTCTTGCGTCGTCCTCCTCTTCCTTTTGCCAGAACCACCCATTTGTGATACTGTAATTTTGCGAATTCAGACTCAGTAGATCTGATTTTAACTTTTCGAATAATTCTTTGCTGTGAATATAATGCTGAACGGCTTTTCTCCAATAAGCACTATCCCATGAACTTCGTGGAGTTGCCGGATTGGAATATGAGATAGCATCTCGAACAAATGGATAGAACCATTGCGTATTAACCGATTGTGGAGAAGGTATTTGAATCAGTCGGGATCGTATCTGGTCTCTGTAAGCAGTTTCGAAATCAGGGACAGAGGAAAACAGGTTAACCGGAATTATGATAAGCAATAAAATAATTGCAGACATTACTATAGCAGGTCTATGTATCATAAGCTTAACAATTGTCCAATTAACAGTTCCATTGTTCACAAATTCAAAACACCGGATCAATCAAAGTTCTCATTCGGGTAAAGGATTTAGTTTACCATTGAAGCAATAGCTGGATTCAAATTCATTTCCTATCCCTTTCAATATATCATTTCCGGTTCTCGTTCTTTTCTTCTGCCCAGAAATTGTCGTCGAAAAGAGGCTTTTCATTCCACTCAGGATCCAACTCAGGTTTCCCGATCAGCCCAGGCTTAAATGTTTCATCATACATTGATTCCATATCCTTTTGAATCGCCTTTTTTACAGGCCGCGGACGTCCTTCTTTATCAAGGAATGCCGCAGTCATCTTCAGTTTTGCATCCACACGTCCCAGGTGACGATTAATTATTTTATCATAATCCAATTCGCCTGTTGCTATCTCAAAACGCTCAGACTCAATAGTAGGAAGATCCAGTTCAAAGGGATACACATGTGCCTTATCCGCATATTTTTTTGCCTCAAGCCAGAATTTATGAGCCTCTTTGTAGTAGGTTCTTGCAATTAAAAACGAGATTTCTAAATCATCTGCCATATCCAGATCGTGAAAATATAAATGTCGTTTATCAAATTGTGATCCCAGACGTAGATGCATGCGCATAATCAACATATTTATATGCATAAACATTAACAGTCTGTATTTATGAAACTCGGCTTCTGTTTTAATATCGCACAGTGAGTTTCGCGGATGACGAAATTTATGCTGCATCCCCTGATACAGATAGAAAATGGATTCCTTCAGCTCTGCAGTTCTGTATCCCATGGGCAATGAATACATTGCATAAAAGTCTTCCAGAAAAACAGGTTGAAATTTTTTTTGCTGAAAAGGGATCCAATCAGAGAATTTTACCCAGCGGCCTGTTCTGTCATAATAGTAATTTAGAACAAGCTCACCATGTGGTTTTTGGGGATAATATGAATCTTCTAAAAAGCGGGAAACAGGTGATCTTGCAATCAGACCGTCACCACAAAACAGTGAAGTCAGAAATAACACTGCAGCTAATCTAATTCTTTTGGGATGATAGTATCTCATTGATTCAGACAGGTTTCCCTGTCTGGATCATCGGTTTTTTCGTGAATAGCTTGAATCTAATTCTGCAGGTTCGATTACTCAGGAAATCCAGAAAAGAGTGCACATAAAGACTTTACCTGGTACTATTCCTGTAATTGAAAGGTCGCTCCAGGATTCACCTACTCTTCTGTAGCTTCATTCAGGTTTGAAAAGAATTTTGCATGGTCCATCAGTCCAACAAGGTCCATGACTTTTAACACGGATGAGGCAACATTGCAGAACCTTGTCTCAACCCCGGAACTTTTATTATTATCAATGATTCGGATCAGGAGTTTCAATCCTGTCGAATTAACATAACGAACCTTCTCCATGTTCATTACAAAAATATCTTGAATATTCGTACGGATCTCAAGAAAAGCATCTTCCAGGGCAATCTCCGAGTCCATTGTAATATCTCCAATCGGAGCGAGCACTGGAATACCATTAATTATATCCTTTTTTACTTCCAAATGATTCCATCCATTTACCGTGTTATTTCACTACTGGTAAGATTTATGATAACAGTTTTTCTACCTTAACGAAAGGCGTATCCATTTTTCAGGAATTCGAGATCACGTTCTGAAGGCAACACGAAAAATGTAAAATTAATGCGTGTCAGGATTGTTACGCTCATAATTTTTATGATCTTGACTTCTTACAATTTAACCCTGTAGAATCCCTGGTTAGAATAACGCATACTTACGTATTTTTCACATACTCAAAAAAATATTTTAACAATACGTATCTTACATTCTGCTTACGTCCAATGTGGGCATGAGTATTAACTCTTAATCCTCACAAAATCTTTATCCTGGAACCTATACTTAGACGTAATCTTCTTAATTGCATTACAACGAAACTTCTCTTTTTAACAAAATATTTCGTTTTGTATTGACTCCATATTTATATTAATTATAATGCATGCAGATCATGTTTAAAATATGGAGGTTTATAGAATGATACAGGTTGGCCAAAAAGCGCCCGATTTCAAAGCACCCGCAGTTGTAGGAAAAGATTTCAAAGATGTTTCCCTGTCCGATTACAAGGGAAAATACGTAATCCTCTTTTTCTATCCGCTGGACTTTACATTTGTTTGTCCCACAGAAATTACTGCCTTTTCCGATATAGCTGATGAATTTTCAAAAATCAATACTCAAATTATTGGATGCAGTGTTGACAGTAAATTCAGTCACCTGGCATGGATAAATACTCCTAGAAAAGAGGGCGGATTGGGAGAGTTAAAGTTTCCCCTCGTCTCAGATATCACAAAAGAGATTTCAAGAAATTATAACGTTCTCCTTGAAGATGCTGGTATCACACTTCGTGGTTTATTTATTATTAATCCGGAAGGACATCTGAAAATTATGATGACCAATGATAATAACATAGGACGAAATACGCATGAGGTAATGAGACTGGTTCAGGCTCTTCAGTACAGCGATCAGCATGGTGAAGTATGTCCGGCTAACTGGGAACCAGGAAAAGATACAATTATTCCTGATGTTGATAAGTCTCGTTCCTTTTTTGAGAAAAACGGTTAACCTTCATAGTTTACCCGTTCACAGAAAAGCCGTCCTTTCGGGCGGCTTTTTTTATATTCTGTAAATTATCCGCTTATTGTTTTCTTTTGTCGTGAATTGTAACTTTTAGCATTTTGCTTTTTCCGTTACCGGCTCTAATGATCTTGTTTAACACGGGAAATGAATCGCTTTCCAGCTGACCGAATACGGTATGACGCCCATTCAAATGCGGTGTTGCTACTTGATTTATAAAAAATTGTGAACCGTTTGTATTTGGTCCGGCATTTGCCATTGCAACAGCGCCCTTAATCGCTTTACGAGAAGGTAGTCCGCTATTATATTCATACCC
>JBNKQE010000332.1:0-5432 GCA_050295715.1 Leptospirales bacterium | reverse complement strand
AGCCGAGATAAAAGACTCTTACTTGATTTTATTACGACCTATGATTACAGAACTGAATAGCAGTTCTATTTATGATCTGCCTGATAATTTCATTGTCGCACCCATTGAAGATCTTCGCAAATATGATCCGGATACTGCAGAAATAAAGTTGGAGGATTTCCTATAAACACGTAGGAGCTGGATTCGATTTTGTAATATACATTTATTGATAAGATAGGATGATATAAATGAAGCCAGACCTATTAGGACTGCTAAACATAACGGGCAGGGTTTGCTCAAAGACATTCACAAGTGAGACGATGTAGTTATCCGGGATAACGATGGAAAATCCGTCACTTTCGCCATATACAGAGGCAATGACATGATTGAAAGAACTATTGTTCTCGGTAATATTTTGGAATGCTTCAAATGTCCTGTCCCAATTATTGTTCTAAGGGTAACTGGAATCTTCCTTCAATGATTCCCTGGACTGTTAAGTCTTCATCTAACTCTTCCCAACGCAAAGCAGTTCCATTTAGCTCAAGGGTCACTTTAGACAATTGTACATCGGTTGCATTTTTCAGTATTTTGAATCTATCCGCAGGAAAACCTATTATGCGCCCATCGGTAAGTTTAATGAAAATTATCCTTTTTTCACTCCATGCTCTAATCGCTGGTATTGCTGAGACAGAAGAATAATTATAGGCGGTGGAACTCGTTGTATTTCTCCAAAAATAACTTTTGATACTGGTAAGCGATTCTTTCTATTTCCTTTATTTAGTGGGGTTTGAAACCCCTATTATCAGCCAAATTCAATCCGGTAATTACCTTGACGTTTCCGGGATTTTCTAAACAAGTTATCATCTCACAATAATAACTTTAATCGCAACTTATTTAATTTTATGATACACAAACTCGACATCAAGAACACAGGTCCTTCTGCCAATTTTCCCGAAATAGAATTCGGAACCCGCCTCAATGTAATTACTGGAGACAATGGACTTGGGAAATCGTTTCTGCTTGATATTGTCTGGTGGGCATTGACGCGAAAATGGCCAAGGGAAGTAAATCCGGGAATAACATCAGGTTACAAGGTTCTTCCGAGTCCGAGTGGTGAAGCCGAAATTGCCTTTACATTTGATTCAGTTACAACACAAAAAATTTATTCAAGTGAATGGGATTCCGAAAATAGAATCTGGAAAGGTCGACCAGGGCGTCCGGCAAGTCCGGGGCTTGTCATATATGCTCAGGTTGATGGTTCTTTCGCAATTTGGGATCCTCATCGAAATTACTGGAAACAGATCGATGGAATAGATCAACAGGATCGACCTCCCGCTTATGTTTTCAGCGCCCATGAAGTCTGGAATGGGCAACAGGGTCCAGGTGAGTCGAAGACCTGTAGAGGTCTTATTGAAGACTGGTCAACCTGGCAGGGAGAGAAAGGGGATGCGTTTGAGAAACTATCTCAAGTCCTGAAGACACTCTCTCCTGGTGATTCGGAACCTTTGATTCCGGGTGAACGAACACGGATAGATCTTGATGATGTAAGACCTATGCCTACTCTAAAAATGCCTTACGGGCAGGATGTTCCAGTTGTCCATGTATCAGCCGGTATGCGTCGCATTATTGCTCTTTCTTATTTGCTGATCTGGGCATGGAAAGAGCATGAACAGGCAGCAAGACTGTTAAACAAGCCCACCACTTCGCAAGTCATTTTTCTGGTTGATGAGATAGAAGCACACCTTCATCCAAAATGGCAAAGACGTATTATACCGGCCTTACTCGAGGTTGTTAAGACTCTTGTAGATCCGGCTTCGGTTCAGATAATTGCAACGACACATTCTCCCCTTGTTATGACATCTATCGAGTCAAGATTTGATCCTGCGCTGGACCGCTGGCTGGATCTTGATCTTGTTCAGAATGGGGAATCCGGAGATAGTAGTGTGACTCTTGAGTCCAGACCTTTGTTTCATTATGGAGATGCAAATCGGTGGTTAACCGGGAATGCATTTGATTTGAAATATCCAGTCTCAGAAGAACTGGAATCTGTTCTTACTCAAGTAGAGAGCATGATGAGAAATACAGAATCAATTGATAGAACCAAATGGTTCGAAATGGATTCCAGGTTAAAGGAGATGCTATCTGAATCGGATCCTTTCTGGATTCGATGGCGTTACTTTTTTGATAAGCAGGGCTGGCAGCGATGATAAAGGTGATCCCCGCACCAGAGCCATCGGACTTTGATGCAAAAGTTCGAAAAAAGGGGCTGGATTATCTGAGGACAGCGGGTATAGACCCGGATTCTATTGCACCAGAAGGTTTTGTGTTTAAACCTTTCTGGAGGGATATACTTGATAATCTTTACAGTGATTACAACGGTGTCTGTGCATATCTCGCAATCTTTTTTGAAAGAGTTGCTGGAACGACAAGTGCTGATCACTATCTTGCAAAATCAAAAACACTGGCCAGGGATGCTTACGAATGGAGTAATTATCGTTTAAGTTCCATAGGGGCGAACAGGAAGAAAAATACTCATGAAGTTCTCGATCCGTTTGATATTGAGGATGATTGGTTTTTTCTTGATTTAGTCACGGGTGCTATTCATCCAAATCCTGCAATAGTGGAGCGACAGCATGATTTAGAAAACACAATCAAAAAACTCGGTTTGGATGATGGTGATATCAAGGCAATGCGTGCGAGACACTGGCTGAACTATATACAGCATGATATATCAGAGCGCCATCTTCGAAGACATTCTCCGTTTGTCTGGAAAGAGGCAATGCGTCAAGGTTTGTTGTAGATATAACCCCGCCACTCCTCCGTCAGCTTACTACGAAAAGTCTTCGCAAGAATCGATTGCGTCAAGTGATTTACTCTGGCACTGGCCACCTTTACACGCTCTTCCCCCTTATCTGTTCATTTGGCTGCAGCCCTGGCAGGAGACACTCTTACAATCTATGAATCAGTATTATTTTTTCTGTGATTCTGCCCTGGAATAAGATGGGATAGCGAGTCTGATAAATAGCGAAAATGACAGGCTTAACTCCCCGGACGTTCCTCCAATCGGAAGACCCATGCGAAATTCATGATTCAAGCAAATTCAGATCAACACCACAGGAAAGTGTTGTGGTAAAACCTTAGATTCATAATCTGCCAGATTCTTTGGCGATGCGAAAGTAAATTCACAGAACATTTTAGGCCCGCAAGAAAGTTTGACAATCACTTAAATAATGTAACCTTATACCCTTCCCCGTAAACCTGAATTTCTGCGCGAAATCCGCGAAAGAGGGACCACTTTTCCAGGTTCTTTGCTTCGAAGTTTCGCTCCACATAGATCTCTTGCGGAATCCCATGAAGCATGATGGATCGTTTCGCAAGGTGATATGCATCGGGAACCTTCAGGCCTCTTGCCGGATCTGTTGGTATCTCTGCAGTGTAGATCATTCCATTCTTACGGGAAAGCTCCACTCGATACTCTCTCATGAGCCTTGCTTCCGCTTTTTTATACCCCTCGTCATCCAGATCGCCTCTTCCAAAAAGAGTACAGTGACAGGTATCCTTTGTGGCAATATCATTCTCTATAAAATCGCAGGGACAGATCATTCTGCGATTGAGCGCTGGATCGTCCGATGGTTCGAAACAGGGGCAGTAGCGTTTTTCAAAAGATGCCTCCGATTCGATGAGCCACAGGCGAAGGTTTGTATAAAACATCCAGTGGGGATTTACTGAAAGTCCTTTTTGTTTTGCAAATTTGCGAATCCAGTTATCCTGTTTTTTTAGTTCGACCCGATATTTCCACGCATCGGAAAAAAACCCTTTCATCATTTTCCACATCTCGCCGGGAGTCCCTTTCGCCGGACGCGGTGGAGCGCACTCCAGAGGACCATCGGGAATTTCTCCGGAAATGGAGGATCCAGTCTCTGTTTTTCGGTTCAGATCGGGGGCATCGATTCCAAACCGCAGTTGTATTTCGGGGACGGCCTTATGCCCGGTTACACGAATGACGGGTGCATGTTCGCTTTTATGAATCAATGCGGCGATAGGCTTTACATGGTTCGATAGGCTATTTTCCGTCAGGAACATCTCCATTTTGCCTCGGTCCGCTGCGGATACTATAACAAGGAGTCCACCCGATGTTTGTGGATCGGCGAGAATGGAGCGAACAGGTTCTTTCAGTTCACCTACTTTATTCTTATAGCTGGTCCAGTTCTCCTTGAGTCCCTTTGCAAGAGCACCAGCAGAAACGTAATAGGGAAGATCCGAAAGAAACTGGAGAGATGTATAATCCAGGTTGGCGGCGAGTTTTGATCCTTCGCAAATTTCAATCAGGTGTCCAAGAATTCCAAACCCGGTAACATCGGTCATGGCATGTACCCATGGCATATTCCCCAGCATTTCGCCGATAGTATTCATCTTTAACATTTCGCTTTCGGCAATTCCGCGGTCCTTTTCCAGTAGACTGCCGTGCTTTTCTGCCGTGCTGAGCAAACCAATTCCCAGGGACTTTGTATAATAGACCAGATCTCCCTCTTTTGCACCGCTGTTTGTTTTGATATTCTCTTTTTTTACCTGTCCGATAACAGCCAGCCCATAGAAGGGTTCCGGACTGTCTATACTGTGTCCTCCGGCAATGGGGATGCCTGCTTTCGCACACTGATCCCGTCCTCCTTCGAGTACAGGCTTTGCCTTCTCGACAGGCAAAAGGTCGACAGGCCATCCAAGAAGTGAAAGGGCGATGAGAGGGCGTCCACCCATTGCATAAATATCGCTTAAGGCGTTGGCGGCTCCGATGCGACCAAAATCGTAAGGATCGTCTACTACTGGCATAAAAAAGTCTGTGGTAAATATCAGGCAGTTGCCGTCCCCCTGATCGTAGACTGCCGCATCGTCTTTACAGTTATTCCCAACGAGTAACTTTTCGTCCGGGAATACAGCTATTGATTTAAGGATAGATTCCAGATCAGCTGGAGAAATTTTACAACCACAACCAGCTCCATGACTGTACCGGGTCATGCGAAGGGGTTCATTTTCTACATTTTGGTTACTCACTTTTCATTAACTCCTCTGCAATATGATTGGGATCCATCGTATTAAATGTGAAATTACGAATGCGTGAAGATTCGCGAAGTTTCAGTCCATTCCTTCTTTTACCGGATATCATTTTTTACGAATTCCAGAAACTTATCGGCGGGCATCGGTCGGGCGTAGAAAAATCCTTGCGCAAGATCGCAGCCTCCTTTTTTTAAGAGATCGATCTGCTCGGCAGTTTCCACGCCTTCAGCAACCGTTTTGATTCCCAGTCGTCGAGCCATGACGAGTATTGATTCAATAATCGCCCTGTCGTCCTGATCATTATCGATATCTTTAATAAAGGAACGATCAATTTTCATGAAATCTATTTTGAATTTCTTTAAATAAGACAGGGCAGAATAACCCGTGCCAAAATCATCAAG
>JBNKQE010000331.1:0-5506 GCA_050295715.1 Leptospirales bacterium | reverse complement strand
ATCCACGCAAAGGCGTTTACCGTTGGAAATGATATTGTTTTCGGAGAGGGAAAGTATCGCCCCGGGACGAAGGAAGGGGACCACCTGCTGGCCCACGAAATGGCGCATGTGGCACAGGGAGCGAGTGAGACCATCCAGAGGGAACCAAAGGACAGAGCGGTTGAATTGCTGGTGAAAGCGAATCTTGTGTCCGCCTTCCTGAAACTGGCAAGCCCAATGCAAGCCGTCATTGCCGGTGCCATGGCCGGTTATGTGGATGCGGAATCCATGGGAGCGCTACACAAGATTCTCTACGATGATGCCATGAAAAGAACGTCCAGTCCCCGACTCTACTCCGCAGCATTCGCGGCCGGCGCTCTGGCAACGGCCGGCACCAGCCTGCTTGAGGTCATAGGCGGCATTGGTGGCGAGGCGGTCGGTCTCACGCTGGATGCCTCGGGAGTCGGCGCAGTGGCAGGAGTGCCATTGAACCTTGCCTCTGCGGCGCTGATCGTCCATGGCTATATTACGGTTGTGGCCGGGATTACCGTTTCCCTCGATGCGCTTCAGCACATAAGTATGATGGAGGGGAAGGACCCCCATCAAGAAGGTTCCGGGGCAGCTAATAACGGAGAATCTTCGCCAAAAGAGCCTCAGGCAAAGGGGCTACCGCAAAAGCTGACTGGTGGTTTTAGTTCAGAACAGTTATACAACGAAGCTATTTCGAAATATAAAAACGAAGGCCTAACGAAAGCAGGACGGGCATTATCCAATGCATCCGGAGATAGTCGGAGAGACAAAACAGTCTTTTAATAGAGTGTACAATAGTGTCGAGTCTCAAAATGAAGCTGCCAGAAAGTTCTTGGATAAATTACTGCATTCCACTGATGGTATAATAAGAATCAATTCCAGATGGGGAAAGCTAATTGAGTTTCGAAATGCAGATGGATTTGGAGCAAGATGGGATATGAGTGGGAAATTTATTGGTTTCGTAATAAAATAAAGGATGAGGTCATGGAAGATATAACACATATTGATGATATTGAATTTGGTGCGTTTTCCCCTATCGACAAGGAAACCAGCATCATCGAAGTACTGCGTAACGACGACGTGTTGATAGATTTTTCGTTTGCTGGTGATTCACCTTCAGGCGAAATAGAAATAT
The DNA here is from genome assembly GCA_050295715.1 of Leptospirales bacterium. Lineage (GTDB taxonomy): Bacteria > Spirochaetota > Leptospiria > Leptospirales > Leptonemataceae > JBNKQE01. The sequence continues at coordinate 4,362 of JBNKQE010000331.1, read as the reverse complement.
TGTTTCATGATAATATTTCTGGCAAAAAGATACCTATAGACCTATTCGAAAAAATAATCGCCACTGGCGTTGAGAAGCTAAGAAATTCAATATAAGGAAAACGTGATTAGAGTTATTCGAAAAAGGTTATTAGTGATTCGGCAAGATCATGGCACACGGAGCTGATCCATGCCCCAGAATAGGTAATTTCGGAAATTACTTTAATTCTCTGACTCCTTTCAGGGAGCCCGGACTGGTTCCCTGATTTCAGAACGCAAGAGGTCAACATGGAAATTCCATCAATATACTACGGGCTCACACAGAATGTGAAGCGCGAAAGCAAAAAGATCAGATTGATAGAGGTTCCTACGCAGTTATCTGTTTAAGGGCTGGTATACTGTTGTAGTGGATGGGAAGAAACGGAATGAGGGCTTTGGTTCCTCCCATGCCTCTGTCGTACCTGGCCACAATGTAAGGCCAGGAGAGTATCCTATCCACGGGGAGGTGGTCTCCCCCAACCTCGTCGTCTTTTCCGGAATGAGCACCAGATGGAGGCCTACTATGCCCAAGGAGGAGCCAGCCAGGAGGACAATGATGCAGCGAATCTTCACAATGATACTGCTCCTTGGAGCGACAGTTTTCCTTTCCCGTTGCAGGGAGAGCGTGGCGCAGGAAATGAAGCGAGGCGATGTCCTCCTCATCGATGCCAATCCAACGGATGAAGATGCCGGTGGAATTTTACCATTATCTGACGTAAAGGCATCATCCTTTCTGAAGGATAAGAGTGATCCCGACCCCATTAAAAATCCATATAAAGGTATGTATGTTCCTTTCAAGTCTGTGGACGGCAAAACCGATACGGCATGGGTGGAGGGTGTACCAGGTCCGGGGATCGGGCAGTGGATCCAGTTCGATTTTCAGTATCCTTTGAATAGACCGCTCAATCGTACAAATCCATATCCGCACAATAGCCCTGCCTATTACAAGCAGATGGAGATTGTTTACCGAATCGGAATCATTAATGGATGTGCGAAGAACAAAGAGATTTACTATGCCAACAACCGCGTGAAACGATTGCAGCTCTCCTTCAGCGAAGGCGAAAAGCGAACCGTGGATTTAAAGGATGGCGTGCTCGGCTTCCAGATCTTCAAAACGGGCCGTATCCCTTCGAAATGGGTGAAGATGACCATTGAGGATGTCTATAAAGGCTCGAAGTACGACGATACCTGCATCAGCGAGGTATTTTTCGAAGAGGACAACTATGGGTTCTTTCGACCGGGTGGATGGTATGAAGATGCAAAATGCAAACGATGTGATTGAGCAGGATTGATCTTCCGCCATCCCTGGCCAGGGACAACAAGTTCCGGCAACAGCAAAGGAGAAAAAAACGTAAACGGAATTCCGGTTGGAAGATCTTGTTCGCTGGGATTACTGGGAGAGTGTGACAGGATTGACAGGGATGGCTTTAGTCATATGCCTTATCCTATCCGAGGGAATAGGAGACGGGCTGGGCACCCGCCGTCCTCTCACAGAACCGTGCGTACGGCGCATCAAGTAATCTTTATCCATTCGTCTACAGCAAACCAGTGTTTTAGCTTATCTCCTGAATGTGTATACAAACCCTGTGTATCAAACCATGCATTCGTCAGGCGGTTTCTTCTACATGTTCTTCCTTCTGCTTTCGTAAAAATTCGTTATTACGGAATATTTGCTAATCCCGTTCGTAGAAAAAAGATCGAAATTATCAGGCAATCACTGAAAAATAGATTGGACAGTCTTCGAATTTCAATAGTAATATTCACATCGTGGAAAGATCTTTTCAAAAACCTTACCGGTGACGATCCGGATCTTTGTCTTCATTGCGCCATTGGGAAAATGGTTCTTGCCACACCCATTCCCGCAACTTGTAGACCGCCATGAATAATTTCCATAGTTGGACAGATTTCGGTGCACGGCTTCGTTCAACTTCTTCTTTCCGATGGCTCGAAGCTGGGATAGCCACGGAAAGAAGCTTAATCAGTTAGGCGCAATTTGGCTAATATAATATTCTTGTTATTGTTTTTTTTTAGGAAAGTTCTCGGTTTTCAGTGACTCTGGATATCGGAAAAATCCTGTAAAATTACAGAAATCATCCCTGAAATACAACCTCACGGGATATAATGCCAAATTATCGAAAGTTACTGGCCATTTCCAGGCTCAGATGCCTCTTAAATTTTACGCCCCCTGCCATAATGCGATAGACAACGCCAAGATCATGATTCTGATTTGTGGATTCCATGCGCCCTGCCATGGCTGAGATGCTCCGATTCTCCTCAAGCCAGACAAAGGCATACCAGCTCGTTTCTCGTCCCTCCTCTAATATCTGAAGAATCTCTGGCAGTAACTCGCGAAACGGGAGGAGGTGGGCAGGAAATTCTGGGCGAAGGGGATTCTGGTTTTGTGACATATCGATAATCCTTGAAGCAGGCATGCCTTTCTGGGAAGAGGCTGGGGGTAATCTTCATGAATGCAAGCAGGAAGTCGGTATCCCTCTCGAATGTACGAATGAAGTGGATTGTGTGATTGAGCAGGAGGATCCTTTTACAAAAGTCCATTCCCTGGGTTTCTGAGAAGTTCTCGCAGTGTGATGATCCCCCTCTTTCGGGCACGTTGTAAAAGAATTAAAAGCAGGCGTGCCGTTATGAGAGCATCCCCCCAGGCCTTGTGTCGGTGTACCAGATCGAAGCCATACTCTGAGGCCAGGGTATCAAGACTGAAATCCGCTGTACGAAAGTGATCCTGCAATTTCGAGGCGTCATCGAGTCGCCTTGCCAGAAACATTGTGTCGAGCACTCGATTTTGAATTCCGACTCCCCAGTAGCGCTGGAGAGACTCTCCAAGGATTGCGCGATCGAAGCCAGCATTGTGAGCAACAAAAACCGAATCCTTCAAATACTCGAGAAACGCTAGAAGCACGTCTTCCTCTTCTCTTCCTGCTGCAGAATCGGAGGGAAGGATGCCATGAATATGCACGGTATCCCGGACGGCGTCCTGATTCGAATGGATCACACCTTCAAAGGAATCGCCGATGCAAATCTCATTACCAAGCACGGAGATCCCTCCAATGGATAGAAGCGCGTCTTTCTTGGGGTCAAGTCCAGTCGCCTCAGTATCGAGAACTACAAAGCGCACGGACTCAAGGGGAAAATGAATAATATTGCTGGAGTGATTTTCCCGAAGATATTTGCAGACAGACGGATGGATTTCCCCATTCTTACATCTCTTGTCGATCCATATGTTTTTTAGGAATCCTGGCAAGGTCTACCCCAGATAATCCAACTGGAATCGGAGTCGTAAAACGGTTTGAAAATCATTTATAATCTGGAATGAATTCCGGAGGGTCTGTCGCTCGATTTTTCCTATCTTTTCGGGTTCCAGAAATCTGCCCGAATCGCCATGCTCGATTCCGCTCCTTGCACGATACCTCATCATCAGTTCGTATGCGAAGGCAACCTCTGCAGTAATGCTCTCCAGGTTGGGCTCCTTCTGTCCAATGCTTCGTAATCGCTCAGTAGTCGAGTGAGCATCCTTGATTCCCAGGGAGAAGGATAGCACACGGGCAGCATCGGCAATGGGCATCATCGCTCGTAGCTTTACATCAAATTGGTTTTTATGCTCGCCTCCTCTCTCGACGATAAATCCCCGGAAGAAGCTCAGAGGCGGAGGATTAAGAAGGGCATTTTTTGCTAGAAACGGGATAAAGAGTCTTTCGCTCTGGATCATTTCATGAATCGCGTCCGCTAGAGTCTTTGCAAGACTCTCCTCTCCATAAGTGGGACGGAAGTCGAAAAAGATCGTAGAATGCATTAACGCCATGGGTTCAGGAACGGAAATCCATTGATGAAAGGTATCGATCCAACCGGAAAGGGGTAAGCACCATTTGGGATTTGATGCCATGATATCCGACGGACATGCTACGAATCCACAGGCAATCAGAATATTTGTGACGATCTCACCCAGTCGAAGAAAATATTCCCTGGCCTCTTCGCGTTTCTCTTCGGGTGGGTCCGCGTACAGAATCGCATTATCCTGATCGGTCGGAAGCAGTTGCTCCTTTCTTCCTTCGCTGCCGAGGGAAAGCCAGCAGAAGGGAACGGGTATTTCCCGATGATTCTCTGCCAGTTGTGCAATGCCAAGATCGATGGCTCTTCGTATGACGGAGTCGTTGATCTCTGTATTGATCTCGGCAATGAATGAGATGGAAATTCCCTGATCTAGATAGTGAAAGATTAGATCGTCTGCGCGTTTGCGGATTTTAGCAAGTTTCTCTTCGTTTCGGGCCTGGCGTGTCTCCTTTACAAGAACGGCAGGGTTGTTTCCATGAAGCAATAGAACATCATGTTC
>JBNKQE010000330.1:0-5557 GCA_050295715.1 Leptospirales bacterium | reverse complement strand
TGATGTAGCTTGCCTGAGGAATAAACATGGGAGTCTCCCTCGTATCCGCGGGGGCTACAAATTTATGAATTTGATAAAGGGAACTGATGTACAAATCGCGATCTTTTACGCAAACACCCATACATCGCGGGAGAGTTCGATTGAAGACAAATATTTGATGACCGGGATTTTCCGTATTACTTCCAATAAAGAAGATCTTACCTGCCTGGTATGTGCTGAAAGCCAGAGTGATTTTTTCTTCGTGCAGCCAGGAAGGGAACTGACGTGTTGGGATTATTTCCAGTTTGGCCTCTTCTCTCTTCTCTGGTTGATTTCCTGTTTCCAGCTTTTCGCTCATGACTCTCTCCCGAATTGAATAGTTTTTACGTTATCCTATTCTGTGATCATATCAGATATCCCATAAAAAAACACCATGTTTTTTCATGAAATTTGTTAAAAATAAGTATGTATATCAAAATGAAAAACGATACGACTATAAATGAAAATGTTCGCAGGACGAACTGGAATACTTAAATGGCGATATACATGATATGTGGACTTTTCTACGCAGGATGATCTCTGGCGAGATCTTACAGTTTGACTACACTGGTGATAGTGTATGGTCAGGCTCTGGTTATCTTTTAAAATGTAAATGTAAGTGCCAGGCGTCCCATACTCTTTCCATCGGTTAAAAACGTTAAAGTAGGCGCATCCTCGGATCTATCGTGATTGTACCAAACATCAAAAAGATTTCCTGCGTAAATAAGTCCGGTTAAAAGAAGCAGGCTATTTGTTTCAATAATTTGATTGTTCAGCGTTCCCGATTTACCGGCAATCAGTCCACTGTAGTAGAGTTGAAGCATACCATCGGATGCTGAACCGCCAGTAAAGGTGCTGTAACCAAGCATTAGATTCTGCTGGATCTGCATTTGATTCAGTTTTTCCTCTTCGCGGTTGGTTCTACTCCAGGAATTTGCAGTTGCAATTGTCGTAAAAAGAAAACTGGTTGCCCAGATGGAGCCGGACATCCCTCTTCCCTGGTATCCCTGTCCCCATCCTGGGAAAAGTGCACTACGCCACATAGCTGAGGGCAGAGTTTTCTCTTCGCCTGGTTTCCCAAGAAAATCAAAATAGGGGATATCAATTGGGTCAAAATCAGCATATATATCAATCAGGTTTGTTATGTAGATAATGCTCGTTATCCCCAGGGCGCCCGTTGCCAGCTGAATGGATTTATTTGCTTTATTCGTCTTTCGGCCAATTTCATTTGCGTACATCATCTGCACGGATCCGGCTATTGGTGCACCGCCACTTGCAGCACCAACCGAGAAAAATAAATCCTGTTCGGCCTGAGTCGTATTTAGACTGTCCAAATCTGAGACGGCTCTCGCATCAAGGGATGAGGCTATCAGAGCTCCGGTCAGGAAAGTAGTACCCCAGAACAATGATTTTGTTTCACGGCCAAGATAATATTGTCCCCACCCCGGTAGAATCGCACTGCGAATCAATGCTCCGAGTTTACTTTTGGGAGCTCCACCTGTCATGATCTCCGGATTTTCCAGCAATGCGGTTTCAGCTGGAGGTTCCTCACCGGGAGCAGTTTTCAAATCTACATGCATTTGATTCCAGACACTCTCTTCACCCTGGATAAAAACCCTCAACTTTTTCAACCGTGCAGCCTGTTCGCGGGCTGCTCTGGCTTTGCGCTCAGCTTCTTCCCTTCGTTCACGTTCTTCTCTTTGCCGTTCGTTTTCTCGCTTCAGGCGTTCTTCTTCCTGGCGCTTCTGTTCTTCCGCTTTTCTTCGCTTCTCTTCATTGATACGTTTTTGCTCTTCTTCTAATCTTTCTCGTTCTTTTTCCAGATCAAAATCTCTATAAACAATTCTTTTGACCTGATCTTTGCTGAGTGTCTGTTTTCCATCCAACGTTTCAAGGGTGACACTTGTTCGAGACTGGTTAATGATTCGTCCCTCAATTTGTCTGCCATTTCGCAGATGTACTACATCGCCAAAGACCACGGCAGGTAAAAAAACTGAAATAATGGTGAGAATACGAAGAAGGTTTTTAAAACTAATTTTCATAAATAATTTCATTTTCAAAAGAATATATACAGGCTGCCAGCATTCTGCAGTATAAAAGATTATACATTTCTTGAAAAGAACATTTAAAATTTATCTTTAGTAGCAATTTGAAGAATTGGTCAGAATGCAAGCATATTTTGTTATGATTTATACGGATACTACCGCCGCATAGTTATAACTATCTAAAAATAAGGATTGGATACTCGGAAGATAAACTAGAATGAGATGAAATATTTTAATTTTGATGCTTATGCCCTGTGTGATCAATAAATCAGGTCGCACAGGGCGGATACATCAGGGCAATTTCTTTTCAACAAGACCAAATAGAAGGGTTCCTGTCAGGGCTCCGAATAGAGCAACTGCAATGGGAAGATAGCCGGAACCGAGAAGCGTATAAATGGGACCCGGACAGGCACCCGTCATTGCCCAGCCAACACCGAAAATAATACCACCGATGGCATTTCCGGGAGTTAATTCGATTGGAATTGTCTGAATCAGTTCTCCATCGAGATTTTTCATTTTAAGCCTTTTCATAATGATAAGTCCAATCGCAATTGTCACTACAGCACTCATCAACAGACCATACATATGAAATGACTGAAGTAAAAACATTTCCTGAATGCGAAAAAAGGATATAACCTGCGATTTCACAAACACAAATCCAAAAAGCATACCAACCAGTAAGAATTTAAAATTTTTCATAATTACGCCTCAAATTAATACAAGATTTTTTAATACCCAGGGCAGAAGAAAATTAGCCATCAATATACCGCCAACCATGAAAGACACTGCCGCAACAAGAGATGCTAGCTGGAAATACGAGAGTCCCATTATAGCATGTCCGGATGAGCAGCCATTCGCATACCTGGAACCAAAACCGATAAAAATCCCACCAACGAAAAGGTAAATCATTACAGGGAATGAGTGAAATGCTTCCGGTCCAAAAATCTCTGATGGATTAATGCCGGAAAAGTCGCGAATACCGGCATCGGATAGATGCGCAATTGTTGCTGAGGCAATATCCGGACCATGCGAAGCACCAAGTAGTATGCTGCCAATGAATCCGCCGGCAATTATACCACCAACATAGAATAGACGCCATCTGTCATCCTGCCAGGAGTAATCGGCAAATGGTCTGGATTTAAACAATTTTTCGGCTGCAAGACCACAGGCTGCTTTTAGAGACAGAGATATACCAAATTGTCTCCCGGTTGTATAAATCATTAAAAGGACTGAGAGCCCCATTATTGGTCCACCAATATACCAGGGCCATAAATCAGTTAAAAGGTTCATGAGCTTCTCCCAAAAAAGTTAAATTGATAAATAATCACACTGGATATTCAATTTCTCGTATAGAGAAATCACGGCGCATTTTAGTGCAATCATTTACATGAATAAACCGTATTTTTTTTAGTTGATTACAAGTGGTAATTGATTTTACGGCATATAATGCGAAGCATTTTAAGTAAATCAATCATATTGATAGAGAGAAATATACTTATACTGTATTATATGTGACCTGGTCACATATAATACAGTTGTTTGCGTGCGTGAAATTCCGGAAGTGTTAATTTGATTGAACCGGGACTATAGTTGATTATGTTAATCATAAATTGCATGAGGGTCTATCAATATATAAAGTTTTCATTTGATACAGGCATGTCTTCATATTACAGACTATTGAAAACACCTTAAAGTTCCTGTGTTAAGAATTCCAGTGTATGCAACCTGTTAATTATATCCTGTTGTTTGGATTCAAACAGTGATTGGATAGTCCACATCGTAACGCGAAGGTTGTATTGACCAATGCGAGTTATATATTCAATATACTCCATTTTTTTTGAATCGGGAGTAATTGCGACGTAAGACCAGGTTATCCCATCTGTATTCCTGAATGAAGTCGCAATCCCATCTTGAAAAGATACAAGTGAGCTCCTGTTAACAGAAAGAATAGTATTGTAATACTCAGCAACGGGCATATTAACATCCTCTGCAATGATGCGAATCCCAGTCTGACCAAGAGCATCAATCCCGAAAAGAGGTACAATAGCACCCGACTGTTCTATATTTTCAACTATTCTTCGGGCAACCGGTGGAAGGTCATTCTTATTTGTCGCGTAACTCCAGCCTGCCAAATTCATTCTTATAAAATAACGATTCCCCACAGGAATTAGAGTTGTGGGTCCTTTAAGTTCATCGGTCCTGGAAAATTCAGATGGCAGAGGTGTGCTGTGCGAAATGCAGGAAGAGGTTAATAGCATTGCAATCAAAAATATTACAGATGCATGAAAATGCAGTATTCGCAGGAGATGAGATCGCAACCGGAATTTAAAGTTGATCATGTATCATAATAACATGATTGATACATGTGTAAACCAAATTCTTTTCAGGATTTAACCTGCAGAGAGATGTCACGCTAAATCCTGAAAGCATTTTATGATTCAGTGATTGTGAATAATAAAATCAATGAATTTGTGTGCAAATATAGATTCATGATCAGGTTAATAAATTAACAGTTATGTATCCTGGCGTTTCGGATTATTAAAGGAGGGGGCGTATAAAGTGATTGTAAAATTTTGCAGAAGCGCCCTTGCTCGACATTATAAAATTCTTTGTCTCTCTGGAAATGTAGGACCGTGATGACTCGTCATCCATCAGCGTGGACATAGCGCGCACGACTTCTTTGCCGCTATGGCAACGAGCAAGAAGATCCCGAGATTCCAGGTCTACGGCTACAGGGCTTGTATCGATAAGCGGTCCTGTCAGGACCGGGTTACCCAGTGCTGCTGGTTCCCCGACATTATGAACTCTGTTATGGAAGCCACCGCCAACGTAGCATATTCTGGACTTTTTATATGCCAGAGCAAGAATACCCATTACATCAACTATTATGATTTTTGTATTTTTCGAAAATTTTCCGATAGAAAAAAATTCAGAATCAAGACCTGCTCTGCTACAGGATGATTTGATTTCTGCAAGTCGCTCATTGGTAACATTATGCGGAAAAATCAAAATATTCCAGTCCGGATGATCCGATAAAAGTTCGGGAAGAAGCGGGATAATTTCCCTTTCACAGGAAGAGTAGGTTGAACCGAGAATTATTGTCTTCGCAGAAATCGATTTTAATATCTTATCCCAGGCGGGATCCAGGGGTTGGTGTTTAATCTTGTAAATGATTGTGTCAAATCGTGAATCACCTGTTGTAATTACTCTTTCCGGACTGGTGTGCAGATTCAAAAAGTAGTTACGGTTTCGCTCATCTACCGTTCCAATACCGCTGAACAATGAGTAAACGGGGCGAAGAATATATGCAACGAAAGGCTTGAGCCTGGGGGAGTTCTCTTCCAGGGCAGCACTGCATAGAAAAGATTCAATATTATATTTCGTCAGGTAATAAAGAAGGTTTGGCCAGACATCCCAGGTCATTGTGACAAATGCACGGGGTTTTATTAATGGAATAATGTGTTTCCATGTGTGTCCAAAATCCAGGGGTAAAT
>JBNKQE010000329.1:0-5565 GCA_050295715.1 Leptospirales bacterium | reverse complement strand
GATCTCTCAAATATACGTGAGTCACCCTTACCGGATAAAAAAGAGAGATACCTGGACGGGTCCACACGGGATCCCCTGTCACTGCGAACTCGTGAATACCTGCGATCCTGTTCAAAAATCATTTCAAATTCCCTTGAAATACGATCTATTTCGTCCGCGAAAAGAGTAAGGAACTCATCCGGTTCTATTCCGAGTTCATATGTCCACAGAGATTTACGTTTTTTAAGATAATTAAGATAAAGCTCTTCAGTGCGGTGCCCCATAGTGCCACCGCCGCTTCCGACAGTGCCAACACCGCGGTTTCCAACTGTATCTCTTCCATACCACGCGTCAGGCCCCTCCTTAGTATTTCCATCGGTATGAGATGTATCGATTTCAATTCCTTCAGGATTCCCGCCCAATTCTTTAGTTTTACTCCGGATTATAGATGATTTTTTTTTCACCGGCTCTCGATAAAACTCTTCGGGCTTCAACCATATTGTCTCTGATTTATCCTTTTTTTTTTCTCTTATTTTTAAAATCGTGTTTTCCAGATCATGGGAAAAATTGGACTCACTGCTATTAATGATATCCAGCAGTTTTCGCTCTAAATACTTGCGCTCCTCCAGAGCCTGTAAACCATTCCAGTAAGCGATAGCCGCTGATTCGATTAAAGAATCGCGCACAATACTATTATCGCTGATTTCATTCATTTCAGAACTTAAAAGTAATTTGAAATACCTGATCCATCTTTCAAAGTGAATTATACCAAAACGCAAAGGCTCCGTTCGTGATTCGCCAACTTCTCTGTTTATCGCTGAGCTGCGAACAATGATGTGAAAAACTGCGAATATATAAGTCAAAAAATCGGATAATTTACCATCACCATACAACATTACAGCGGCTATATATTCAAGGCTGGATTGATCTTCCACCGGCTTCACATTTATGGAGTGAAATCGGTTGCGAAATGCTCTGGAAATTGTAGGTTCCCCCCTTTTCCTTCTATAATACTTGATCGCAAATATCCGTGATTCTTCGGAAAGAGAAACAGGTTTTGTTTGATCGGACTCAGGAGGCAGAGTCATGGCTTTTGCATCATCGAGAAGCATATTCAATTTTTCAAGTAGATCAGCTCCTGATGACTCAAGACCAGATAATAGAATCCATTGCCCCTTTTTTATGGCTTCAGTCAGAAGCCCATCGATCCATACAGCTCCCTTCCCATCCGGTGCAGGACGAAGGCTTCCAAGTATATCAGATGTGTGCATACCTCCCGCCAGTGTAATGATTTGAAGTTCTTTTGCATAGATATATGCGAGTCTTTTTATCAATCCTTCCACTTCCACGTCACTCTCACACTCAAAGAGTATATGTTCCCTGTTTCTGATCGATCGTATGGAAGCATTCATCAACTCGATACGAGAAGGCCCCAGAGGAAATAAGTCTTCTCCAGGAATTTCATGATAGTTAAATGGATCGTTCACAGCATCAGTTGATTTCATATTGATCGTCAAATCCATGTGACTCTTAATAACTGATAGGTTCTCGAAATTCACTGATTTTTCCGGGACTTCACAATCCTCGATGCCTGACTCTGTAAGAGTTTCTATTATAATACTTCGCACAAACTCCCTGTCTTCGTTCATGCGAAAGGTATTTAGATAAATATCTTTCAAGTGATCACAGTAATGCTCAGGGTCGAACTGAACCCTTGCAGCCAACCGCTTGAGGTTTCGAAGATTAAAATGATAGTTTTCAAGATCATACAATCCCAGTTTTCTGTTTTGAACGGCTCTTTCAATTTGAACATTCATTTTGATAAAAGCAGCAATCATCGTAGGAGAAAGTACCGGATAAAGATGGGTCAAAATCTCCAGCTGTTCATTATGCGAATAAGGATCCATATACACAGATACAAAATATCGATGTATTTCTTCAGGAATGATTTTTCTACCTTCGTAACTACCGGCCGGATTTTGTGTAGCTATGAATGAAAACTTTGGATGTGGAATAATAATGGAGCCATCTCCTTCTATAAGAGTTAATCCATTCCCTGTGAACAGAGAATGAAAACGCTTTAGCAATGAAGGGTCTGCCAGATTCATTTCATCAGCAACAAATACGCTTCCATTTCTTACAGCTCTTGTCAAAGGTCCATCGACCCAATTAAATGACATATCGTCAGGATGCAAACGATATGATCCAATCAACTCTTCCGGAAGTGTATCTTCATTAAAGCTATATCGCTCTGTATGTAATCCACGCAGAAAGTTTATATAGTAGATATAAGCATTTTTACCGGTTCCAGCTTCACCTTCCAGAATTATATTATCACCATGTGAAAGTGGGAGTGCTATTCTCTGAAGATTTTTTCGCGTGGTAGAAGTTAACACAAGATCAATCGGTATGATGTCCGAATTATTTTTTACACTCCGTTCAAAACGGATCCCTTCAATGAGAACTTGTTCATCCATCATGACACTATTTCCAATCTCTTAATATCGGTCAAATGTATCCAGACACAAGATATCATTCATAAAGGTTCCGGTATATGTCTATTTTCTTGAAAGGATAATGAACCTCTGGCAGTTTTCTATTTATACCTTTGTCCGATTAGTTGTTTCCACAATGAACATGCATAATCCTTTAAATCCTATTTTCAACTATATCGAAATATTATGCACATAAAATAATTTTCATGAAAGATATGAAATAATTGAATTTTTACTACGAGGTTTAATCATGAACAATCAAACTGATTCATATAAACCTCTGAATAGAAATTCAAAACATTACATACAACCTTCTCACCAACAATCCACGCCCGGAACTCTATTGCTTCCGTGTAACTACCTGATTGATTTTGAAAAAAGAATGTCGGAACTGGGCATCAGATCGATAAGCAAATATCTACAGTTTTTACTGAAAAAATATCAAGTATCTATTTTCAACTATGGATTTCCCCGTTCAAACAAGACCAAAACTCAGTATCAGGATTTGGGTAGAAATTTATTACGTATTAATATACGCGCCTCGAATACAGATTGGATTGTTCTTTCTGAATTATCTCATGGTCTTGGATTTTCACGATGCTATGTCTTTGTAATTCTTTTTGAATTGGATACAGGAATAAGAAGTGACATCGATAGAGTTCCTACACCACGATTAAACAGAGATGGAAAAGTAATACAGTATGCTATTACAGTTACTAATATAATTCTCCCGGAGGGTGACATCTATATAAAAAAGTGTAAATTAAATGAACTATCCAGGCTGAGAGACCCTGTAATTCGTGATTACAGTGAATATTTTAATACAGATGGGTCATTAAAACGATACTGGTCCAAATATTGAATAAAACAAATATATTATACCAATGAAACACAAGAAATTACGCATTGTTGTGTAACAGTTGCTTCTAAATAATTAACCGTGCATCCAATTGATCAATCCCTGTATAATATATATTACTTTCAAGTTCTACAAATAGGTTTTGACGCAAGTGAAAAGGTTGCACAAATTGTATAATAATGAATCACTGGCCATCCAATCCTTTGAAATGATCATCAATGAAGAAGAGACCTTCATGTTCATTTTATTGGCATATTGTCTTATTTTCATTCGTATTCGTTAAGAGATTACATCGGGCAATAAAATAAAAGAGAATTATTATGCTGCACAACAAAACACAGTATCTATCCGAAAGAATGACTCGAATTGACTCATCGCGAATTAGAAGGGCCTTTGACCTTGCCGCAAAACTTGAAAATCCAATCAACCTTTCCATTGGGCAACCACATTACCCAACTCCTCAACCTATTCGTGATGCAATATCTCAGGCTGTTCAAGATGGGAAAACAGCATACACACCAACACAGGGAATTCTACCTCTTAGAGAAAAGCTGGCTGAAAAGTATCATACAAAAAACAACTTCCAGGTTCATCCTGACTCAATTCTCATCAGTTCAGGCGTATCAAGTCTACTGCAACTATTGTTTCTTTCTGTAGTAGATCCAGGTGATCGCATTCTCTTAACTGATCCATATTTTCTTATATATAAAAGTATGCTGTCATTCTTTAACGCGAAAATCGAGACTATTCCGGAAGATTTCACAGAGAGGGATATTGAAAACATCAATCCGGTCGGATTAAAAATGATCCTTTTTTCATCCCCTTCAAATCCTACAGGCTATATAATGCAACCGGAGCAAATTAAAATGCTTGGAAATCTTGCGGATCAATCCGGAGCCTGGCTAGTCTCAGATGAAATATACGAACTTTTTGATTATGATAAAAAATTTACAAGTGCTGCTGCTATTTACCCGGATGCTGTTACACTGACAGGTTTTTCCAAAACATACAGTATGACCGGGCTTCGACTGGCTGCCGCAACCGGTCCGGCAAAATTAATTCAATCCATGAGCACACTTCAGCAATATACTGTTGTTTGTGCACCTTCACCAGTACAATGGGCCGGAATTACTGCACTTGATCTTGATATGACCTCCTATGTTGAAGAGTATCATAACAACCGAGATAAAATATGTAAAGCACTCGAGGGTAAATATAAATTTAGAAAGCCCGGAGGAGCTTTTTATTTATTTCCCGAAATCAATGGCAAGGATGATGATTTTGTGGAAAGAGCCATTGACAAATCTTTACTGATTGTCCCAGGCAGTATTTTTACATCAAAAACGAATACAATAAGAATATCCTTTGGAGTGGATCAAGAGACACTGGAGCGCGGAATAAGTGTGCTTATAGACCTTGCCTAGCTTGAATTAACATTAATTTTAACATGGATTATTCCAGTATATTAAACGGATATTTTTTTAAGAAATACAATATAGATCTATCTGGTCGATCTTTAATAAATTCACAAATATAAGGATCTCAAAAGTAAGTATACCAGGTTGGTTCACAGAGTAAGTAAAAAGACAACGATATCTTAATCCATCATGTTTTCATTTTTCAACATGCGATAAATTTCTTATTATTCTTGTCTTAAAAAGTTCTTCTAATTTTATCTTAATAATGCCTGTATCGATAACAGAATCGAATTCACTTGTTCTGACTTATGCCTTTATTTTTGGGCTAATTCTTGGAAGTTTTTATACTGCTACAGCATCACGAATCCTTTATTACTTTTACGGCCCAGGAAGAAAAACAAAACAACGCTGGAAATATTTCTTCACACGACCATCGTTTTGCATGCAATGCGAAACTCGTATCCCATTTTACGCACTGATCCCTCTGGCAGGTTACTTTGTTTCTCTCGGTAGATGCACATCCTGCAAAGAACCCATTGGTATTATTACATTACTTGGAGAGATATTTCCTGCATTTCTTCTCCCTCTACTTGTGTATACAGGAACTCCACCTCTGGCAGCTCTATTTTCAGTACTTGTTGCACTACATCTTTATATATCCATTGTAACTGATTACAATTTCTATCAACTGGATCATGAAAATGCTCTTTTCATTGCACTGTGGGGTATTCTGGCTGTCTACTTTTCGAGGGGAGATACAATGGAGAATTTTACAATATCCGGAATCACATCTGCAGGTACCTTCTCCATCTTA
>JBNKQE010000328.1:0-5571 GCA_050295715.1 Leptospirales bacterium | reverse complement strand
CCTATTGAGTTTTCTCATCCTAAAAGTGTAACGGGAAAGTCTACGGTCGAAGCATTGCAGGCTGGTTTTTTTTATGGATGGGTTGGATTGCTCCGTGAAATAACCCATACGATCATGAAGGAAAATCCCGGTCATAGCTACAAAACCATTGCTACCGGCGGTCTTTCTGCATTGATTCATCAGGAGATGCCGGGGCTCTTTGATACCGTGGATTCAGATTTAACGATGAAGGGTCTTCGAGAAATATATGTTTATCAGTAATCAGGAAAATTATTGTGATAGTAGCCAGTAGTGGATCTATGATCCAAATCATCCTGGATATGTTACTTGTATGATAATTTATTGAAATAATCTACTTTCAAGTTCACAGGGTGATAAAAAAGATGGTGTACAGGGGATGAATGCAAATATGATTACGATGGCTGCAGGTGATACCAGATTGAAAACAGAACATTCAGAAGAAGCTCTAAAAGAAAGAGCAACTCAAACTCGAATTGATATTTTAAAGATGATACATTCCGCTCAGTCAGGCCACCCGGGTGGTGCTCTTGGAATGACTGATATTTTTACTGTTTTATACATGGATATTCTCAATGTCGATCCTTCACGCCCCGATTGGGAAGATCGAGATAGACTTCTGCTCTCAAATGGTCATATTTCTGCTGTTCGATATGCTTCCATGAAGCATGCCGGTTTTCTCAATGACCATGATTTGCTGACTTTTCGTGCTTTTGACTCCTATCTTCAGGGGCATCCAGCAACTCGATATATTCCCGAACTGGAAAATTCCAGCGGATCTCTGGGGCAGGGATTGTCACAGGCTACTGGTCTTTCTCTGGGAGCCGCCGCTCAAAACAAAGAGTATCGTGTTTATGTTGGTATTTCCGACGGTGAGATGGATGAGGGAATGCCGTGGGAAGCAGCTCAGGCAGCAGCGCATCACAGGGCGCCTGTGATAGCATTTATGGATCTCAACGGAATTCAAATTGATGGATTTACAAAAGATGTTATGAATCCACGTGATTTTCGTGCAAAATTTGAGGCATTTGGATGGAGAGTTTCCGAATCCGATGGACATGATTTAATTGAAATTCGAAATGCCTTCAAGCAGGCCAAAGAGTATAAAGAAGGTCCTCAGGTAATACTTTTCAATACTATTCTTGGTAAGGATGTCTCTTTTATGGAGAATAATCCTGGATGGCATGGTAAGGCTCCCTCCGATCAGGACCTCGAGAAGGCACTTGCTGAACTAAAAATCTGATTTTGCCAGGTTAGAAAAGCTGGCAGAAATGACTAAATTAGTAATCTGCCGGTTCTTATTTCTTGACATAATCAAAAACACTCGTAAAAAAGTAGTATGATCTCCGAGCAGGATGAAAACATCAAGCAGATTGAGACCCTGTTAACACTCTTACCGGAGTCTATGGGTATTGATGCGAAAAAAGCCCTGTTTCAAAAACTACTGGCGACAATTCCCTTTGGGCACCACCCTTTACGCTATATCGAGTTCGTAAATAACCCGGATCTACGGTGTCATCTACGGCAGAACTTTGGAAGCACACTCAATGAATTAAAGCTCATATATGATTGGAAAACAATCATTACACGAGATCGAGAGAATTTGAGCCTGGACCAGAGCGTTTTTCTTGTCTCAAGACTGGGACAGGACTCTGATCTTTTACCCGAGGAGTTCTCTGCAAAACTCGATGAAATGAGTTTTCCATTGATGACTGAACTGTCACTGATGGATCAAGAGGACCATACTGGAAGAATCACTGCTCTTCGCAGGTACATATTCGAGGACATGGGTTTCAAGGGCGATACTGATAACTACTACAGTCCGGAAAATAGTTTTCTAACATATGTACTGGATAATAAAAGAGGAATTCCTGTTTCTCTATCCGTTCTGGTTCTCCTTATTGCCTGGAGGGTCGGATTGCCAATGTACGGGATAAACCTTCCCGGACATTTTATAGTTAAGTATTACTCTGAAGATTATCGAATTTATATGGATCCTTTTAATAAGGGGAACCTGTTAACCGAAGATGAATGCTTTCAGTTTCTATCCTGGCAGGGACTGGAACCGCTACCGGCCTATCTTTCTACTGCCGGAGTTCCCGCAATCATCATCAGAATGTATAGAAATTTAATCAACTACTACAGCCAGCCCGGCAATGAGCGGGTTGAAAAAACTCTCCGACAACACTACAATCTACTGCAAGAAGTCTATTTAAATTCTTGATGGGTGATAGCCTGTTCTGGAGTCTGGATAGGTCCGGATAAGCATTATTCGGAATAAAAATACGGACCATCCCTCCATGGATAAATTATCAGCAATTAATAATATTGACGATCGCATGAAAAGCATCGTCGGAGATGATCTGCCGATTCTAACGGAACTCAAGAAGTATGTTATTGAATCAGGCGGCAAACGTGTAAGACCGATCCTCCATCTCTATTTTTCTCGAATGCTCGGTTACGAAGGCGATGACTGGATGGATGTGGGTGCTGTTGGAGAACTGATTCACACAGCATCATTGCTTCACGATGATGTTGTTGATGACGGTAATGTTCGACGAGGAAAGCCCAGCGTAAATGCTCTGCATGGAAACAAGGTAGCCGTTCTTGCCGGAGATTACCTGTTTTCCTGTGCCATAAATCATATCGCCACACTGAAGGATTCTCTTAAACTTGTCCCTGTATATACACGCGTAATTCGTATGCTGTCAGTCGGGGAATTATTGCAGATGCGATGGGAGACTGATCTTACCCTGGATACAGAGACCTACAATCGTGTTATTTATGGGAAAACGGGATCACTTTTCGGGGCCATGGTGGAATCAGCCGCTATTCTTGCCGGAAAAGATGACGCTCTGGTTCAGGAATTTCGAAAACTCGGTGAACGAGTCGGTCATATCTTCCAGGTCAGAGATGACTTTCTTGATTATTTTGCAGATGAAAAAGAGTTCGGAAAGAACCGTTACCAGGATTTTGAGCGCGGTGTCGTAACAGCACCTGTTATAATGATGAGAGACTCAATGACAGACGTGGACAAATCAGAGCTATCCCAATTATGGGAAGATCAAGATCTACGAAAATCAGACAGAGGTCTTACAATGATGCTCGGCTGGATTGAGAAATATGAGATTCGAGGACGTATGGTAAGTGAGCTCAAAGAGTCTCTTGGAATTATGGAAAAGTTTATTACCGATCATGGTGACTCGGATTACAGAATCAGTATTCTTGAACAGCTCGGCAAGCTGGAAAAGGGAATTGTATAACTAAAGGTGAGTTTACCGAATGAGAATTATTGTCGCTGAAACAGCAGGTTTTTGCTGGGGAGTCCAGAGAGCTATTGATATTGCTCTCGATGTATCAAAATCAACCGGTGGGCCGGTCTATACATACGGTCCTTTAATTCATAACAATCAGGTTGTGGACGAACTTAAAAAACGCAATATCCAGGATCTCCCGGGTGAACTCGATGGTGCGTCAGATGGATCACTTGTAATCAGGGCTCATGGAATTCGTCCCGATGTACGTGAGGATATAGTAAGCCATCATCCTGGAGTAATTGATGCTACCTGTCCGCTTGTAATGAAGGTACATCGCAAGATCGTGCAGTATATGAACGAAGGTTATACAATCTGTATTATGGGCGATGCAAAACACCCGGAAGTTGTGGGGCTGATGGGATCAGCGAATGACCGGGCAACAATTATTCCGCCGGATCCGGAGAAAGTTGCAGGACTTGATTTTAAAGGCGATAAGGTCTGTCTTGTAAGTCAGACTACCCAGAACTATGAAACCTTTGAAAAAGTAGCCGGTGAACTTGCGAAAAAGTGCAATGAATTAAATGTCGTCAATACAATCTGTGAACCGACCAGGTCCCATCAAATGGAGACAATGGATGTCTCCAGCCAGGTAGATATGGTTGTTGTTGTCGGTGGCAAACACTCTGCCAATACTAAGCACCTGGCGGAACTTGCAGCTTCGCTTGGCCCCCGTGTGATTCATGTCGAAACAGATGGAGAACTCAGACCTGCCGATTTTAAAGATGTTAAGGTGGTAGGTGTTACTGCCGGAGCTTCTACACCGCAATGGATGATTCGTCGTGTCGTTGAAAAACTTAAGAGCTTTGATGGAAAGTCCGGCATTTTGAAGAGGAGTTTCAATACTCTGATAGAAGCACTGGTGCCAACCAATGTACTTGCGGTGAGCGCTTTTTCTACTTTTTATGCAGCAATCATTCATTTTCTCGGGCTGGCACTTGATCCCCGCTTTTTTATAATAACTCTTGGAATTGTATTTTCACTGCATGTTATTAATGAGTTCAGTGAAGAAGTCGGTTTTGACAGACGATCACGTCTCTCTCCCGCAGTTTATGAGAATTTTCGAAAAATAATGCTGATCGTTGCGATTTTATCTCTGACTGCTTCTCTTGTATCGTCGCTTTACGGTCTGGTCTCACTTGGTGATTCTCCGCTATTTCTGGCCACACTGAGCTTTGCATCCATCGGCGGAGTCGTCTATGGCTGGAAACTGGTGCCTCAAAAATACATTCGTAAACTGGGATTTCGCAGTATAAAAGATCTTCCCGGATCAAAGGATCTTACTGTATCTATGGGATGGACACTCTTGCTCAGTGTAATCCCGCCGCTGTCTGCCAATATTCTTCCTGACTTTGACTTTGCTATTGTCGTCGCATTAATTTTTCTGCTTGTTTATAGACGGTCGGCGATAATGGCTGTACGTGATGTGCAGGGGGATCGAATTGTTGGAATGGAGAGTAGTTTTAAATATCTGGGGAAATCAAAATCACGAAGACTTCACAGATATATTGACCGCCTTCTTGTTTTGCTCTCTCTCTGGTTTGTCTGGGTTTATTATGCAGAATTGCCAATCGTTTCCGGCTTACTCATTTTAACGGTTTTGACGGGAACATTTATATCTCATCTGTACAGACATAAAAAATTACCGGATGGAATTACCGGACAGTTTATTCTTGATGTGGAATTTGCCATTCCTGGTTTAATCGGTTTTCTAATCTTTCATTTATATTGAAAATTTGAATTTAGAAAAACTCTATTCGTATGGAGAGGCTGTTACAATATAGGCGTCAGTAATAAGATTACCCTGCAAATGTTGAAAAAAAATCGAAATATTATCGTATTCAGTGCAATAGTATCGCTCTTAATAATTATCGGTACAGAGGTGACTCTGCGAGTTGTTCAGTATCCTTCACTGCAATATTATAGAAATTTAAAACTGCTGCACGTCTACAACCCTGATTACCTTGTGGCCCTTGAGAAACATGCAGATTATCAGCTTGATCACCCATCCGGACACTGGAAAGGACATTTTACAACAAATTCACTGGGTTTTCGAGGCAGTCCTGAGCCGAAGCCCGGATATAAACAACTGGCATGTCTTGGTGATAGTGTTGTAATGGGTTTTGGAGTTTCCGACTCTGACACATTCTGCAGTCTAATGAATGGGATAAAATTTCGTGGTGATACGTATCAGGCACAGAATATTGGTGTCGATGCCTTTGGGTCTCTGGGGGATTAC
>JBNKQE010000327.1:0-5630 GCA_050295715.1 Leptospirales bacterium | reverse complement strand
CATTATAATTATGAACATAAAGTATTTCAGCATTCCGACCGGAATCTCTTATTGCGCTACAAATATTTTCCGTTGTCTTCAAATCACCCCAGCCCTGAATTGCGCCAGCCGGACCGGTAATTAGTAGCACATTCATACAATCGCCCTCCCCCCGCAAAAACAACCAGTATCCATACTCACAAGTCCACACTTTAGCCGAAATGTATGCACACTGACGATTTGTCTCCACAAGATTACATCGACACGTCAAATAGACAAGTTTTTTTTATTATTCTATATTTAAATTATTCGAATTAGCTTAGTTACTTGCTACTACTGATCAATTGACGCCTAATTCACTAACGTTGTCAAAAACATCAAGCATATTATTTGTCAATAATTTAAAATATCACAATATTTTATCATTTCTGACTACGTTATCTGCTGGACTAATCCGGGCGTCGGTTCTCAACTACTACATGCATACAAACCTTGACTATGTAAACATTGAAAGTCTCGCACAAGGAATTAGTGGGGACAATATTCCTTATTTGCTCGATAACCGATTGGACCTTTACTGGATCTCTCTTGAATCATCACCATACTTCTACAAAATTTTCGCCCATACTATGGAAGAAATTGATACAATACGTGCTTCGAAATTTCATTTCATTGAAGATCGAGAGAGATGGGGCTGGGGAAGAATTATCACAAGGCATATTATTAGCCGTTATCTGAATTTAGAATCAAACAACATTTCATTTCATTATAACAAATACAACAAACCTGAAATCGCTATTAACAAAAAGAGATCCCCTCTTCGCTTCAATATATCCCATTCAGGGGATAGAATCTTCATCGGCATCACTTATCTCAGGGATACTGGCGTGGATACTGAAAAGCTACTGCATGACAAGGAGAGAGATTCATTGGCAAAAAGGATATTCACAGAAGAAGAGTGGGGAGAGTATCAAATAGCTCCAGCAAATAGAAAAATGGATACCTTTTATTATCTGTGGACCAGGAAAGAGTCTTATCTAAAAGCAATAGGTGCAGGACTTGCGGGGGACTTGAAGGGCCATTCCGTATCCTTGAAAAATGAATGGGTGAAAACAAAAGACCAGAGCGATTCTACCAGAGAATATTATATAAAGAATCTGCATCTTGAAAAGAACTATGCCATAGCATTTTGCAGGCAAGGAAAACCAGAAAAAGTCAATCTTTATATCGATCAATCCATCAAAGGAATCCAATTTGAAGCAGCGGAAGATGCCAGTAACCTCCTGCAATAGCCTTTTCTACAGTAAATTCCTCTCTACTGCCTCCAATAGAGACGGTCGATTTTCATTTATAAAGAAGTGACCACCTGAAAATTCTTCAATGGAAAAATTATTCACGGTAAGTTTTTCCCAATTTTCAATATCATTTCGGGTATATAGTTCATCTTTTTGCCCCATAAAGGCCACAAGTGGAGTAGTTAAACGATCTTTTTTATCAGGGATATAACTCTCTAAAATCTTAAAATCAGCCCGAAAGACAGGAAGAAATAAATCCAGTAACGGCGGATGGGAGAGAATTTCATCGGGAATCCCACCAATTTTTGCCAGACTCTTCTTGAAATCAGAGTCAGACATTGTATGCAAGACTTGATCTTTTTTTTGAAACCCGGGAGCTCCACTGGCAGCCACAATAATCTTAAACGGAGAGAATACTCCTTTTTTTTGCAGGACACTGGCTGTTGCAAAGGCAACGGTCCCTCCCATACTGTATCCCAGGAAAGCGAAGGGAACATCCATATAAGGATAAATGCTTTCACAAATCTCCGCAACCAGTTCTTCCATTGATTCTGTTGGTTTTTCCGAAAAACGGCTTTCCCGTCCCGGATAATGCACCGGTAAAACTTCAATCTTATCGGAGAGATGCTCAGACCAGTCCTTAAATATGGAGGGCCCTCCGCCGGCAAAGGGAAACGTAAACAGGCGAACAGCCGGTACAGAACGTTTTATATAAAACGAAATTCCAGGATGCTTTTGGTGGGAATCATGAACATTCATAGATTACTCTCGTATATATAAATAGAGACTCAAGAAACAATAGAGTCAATCCAATTTTAAATTATGGAAAAAAAGTAATACAATCACACTACCGTTTATTGTAAAAGAACCGTGTAACCTCATCAGGAGAAACAGCAAATTCCTTTTTGAGGATAGTTACAAACAAATCAATCCGGGCATAGGATATCGCTTGACTTCCCTGCGCAAGAGACTGTATAAATGTGGACAATGGAATCCAGCAGGGCTCCCACAGGTATATTTCCAGCATCTTACTGCGAAGAATATAAAGGACTAAATTGATGAAAGCAGAATTCTCAAAAAGCGGCCATAGAATATGGAAATCTTTGCCAGTAGTATTTTTCTTCACCCTTCTTATGACAGGAGTATTGAATTATAATCGAATTGTAAGACTCTATTATGCGGTTACCCTCTTCCGTCCCGAAAAAATCGCTGAAAATTTTAGAAGCATGGGAGAGCTGTTCGACTCCCGCACCATCCATAAAGGAAAACAAACCTCTCTATTAAAGGAAGACTTTAAAAAATTACCGGAGAACTACAAATACGGAAGAGAAGAGAGAAATCTCCGTGATTTCCTTATAAGAACAGGCACTACTGGCATGATCGTCTTAAAAGATGACACGATTCTATATGAAGAATATTTTCAAGGAAACAACAGGCACTCAAGAGCAATATCCTGGTCAATGTCGAAATCTTTTGTATCAGCTTTACTTGGAATTGCCATTCGTGAGGGCTATGTTAAAAACATAGAACAGAAGGTGACTGACTATGTACCAGAGCTAAAGGGAAGCGGTTATGATGGCGTTTCCATTAAAAACGTGCTTCAGATGTCATCCGGAGTTCACTTTAACGAAGACTATTCGGATTTCCATTCAGATATCAACCGAATGGGTCGTTCCTTTGCCCTGAATACACCTCTGGTCG
Organism: Leptospirales bacterium; assembly: GCA_050295715.1. Lineage (GTDB taxonomy): Bacteria > Spirochaetota > Leptospiria > Leptospirales > Leptonemataceae > JBNKQE01. Next base: position 2,655 of record JBNKQE010000327.1, on the reverse strand, counting down.
AAATCGTGTCTTCCCTGAAATCAGAGAGGCCCGCAGGAACCTATAATCATTATGTGAGTACAGACACACAGACACTGGGTATGATTCTACGAGAAGCAACGGGCCAAACCCTGACCCATTATGCAGAAGAAAAGCTATGGGTCCCCATGGGTATGGAATCAGATGGGCAGTGGCTCATCGACTCAAGTGGAATGGAAGCTGCCTTTGGAGGCCTGTGCGTGACATTGCGAGACTATGCTCGATTTGGCAGGCTCTATCTTAATAAGGGCAACTGGAACGGAAAACAACTGGTTCCTGCTACCTGGGTTCAAAACTCTATTACACCAGATGCCCCTCACCTTATGCCCGGAAAAAGGGAGACATCCAACTGGGTTCTAGGATATGGCTACCAGTGGTGGATACCAGAAATTCCTGATGGAGAATTCATGGCACTGGGAATTTATGGACAGGCTATCTATGTTTATCCTCGTTACAAAATTGTTATTGTTCGCACATCAACATACAAAGACTACTATAAAGATGGCCATGATATGGTCCTTGAGTCCATTGAGGTTTATAGAACGATCGCAAGGACCATGTCGCAATCGCAATAATATAGTTTAAGAACACTCCCCGCAGGACTGCGAACGACCCACATTTTTTGACCATCTCGCATACCGAAAAAATTGGAGATTTTTATTATTTCGTAACTACTTATGTAATTGGGCAACCGGTGTCCTCCTATTATTTGAGTACATAGACATCCCTGTCCGGTTGCCATTCAAAATGTAGATTGATTCACTGAGTAGAGATTATTTCTTCATAAGCTCTTTGTAAACATTCAATGTCGCACGAGCTGTCTGTTCCCTTCGAAAATCATTGACTCGCTCCCTGTTATACTCACCGAACTTCTTTCGCAAAACTTCGGAAAGAACGAGTTTTTTAAGAGATTCAGCCAGTTGATAGGGATCACTCACGGGACTCAGAAATCCTCCCTGATCGTGATCAATCATCTCAGGTATTCCACCACCGGCTGTTGCAGCCACAGGCAATCCACAGGCCATAGCATCCAGAACAGAAGTTCCCAATCCCTCTTCCTTACTGCTCATAATAAATATATCAAACAAGTTTAAGAATGACAGGACATCATTTCGAAATCCGGTAAAGATGATGCGTCGGTTCAGTAGATCAAAACTTTTTGCTTTTTCTTCCAGAGACTTGCGAAGTTTTCCCTCTCCGACTATAAAAACTTTATAAGAAATGGCACCGGCCCAGTCTTTCTCAAGGTCCTCTTCCAGGAGACGAATGGCATCAATCAATGTGGATTGGTCCTTGTGGTCCGCACAGGCAGCCACATTTCCAAGAATGATCATCCCTTTTTTTAGAGAAAACTCTTCCATAAGAGGTGTTACGTCGGGAAGACTTCTGAAACGTTCAAGATCGATTCCCGAATAAGCGATACGAATCTTACTCTCCTGGATACCATCCTGAATCAAAATACGCTTCACATTTTCTGAAATCGCAAGATAGAGATCTACATTTGGAGACTGATATTTCTTTCGAGACAGGAAGTTTGTTCGGGATGGGAAATCCACACGCCTGGATATAAGGAGTGGTGTGTCCTTGCAAAACATTTTTGCAAGAAGACCCAGACTGTGGGCTTTTGCAGTATGTGCATGAAAAATAGCCCCGGGTCGCTCTTTTGCAAGAGCTGCCATTCTTTTCGCACTGAGTAAATCCAGCTCCCCCAGAATTACCAGGGGATAGACTGGAATATTTTTATCTCGGGCCCGCTTTTCTAATTCGGAATTCTTTCTACAAACGACTACCTGGTTGACTTTCAGCCTTGCCAGTTCCTCGGCGAGGTAGAGAACCTGTTGTTCTCCCCCTCTCCAGGTCAGTGCTGTATTTATATGAATGATGAAAAGTTCATCATTATTACTCGAACCCTTCATTAAAATGATCCTTTATCCAAGAATATCAGAAATACGATCTTTTACCGGTTGTTCGATTCTTGCTCCGGGAACCTGCACAACCAGTGAAGCCATAAAATTGCCCCAGCGAGCTGCTTTCAATGGATCGTAATCGTGAGTAAGGCCATAAAGTACACCGGCAGCAAAATTATCTCCTGCTCCGTTTGTATCAATAGCATTCACAGAAAAGCCTTCGACTTTCTCGATTTTCCCTTCCGTGACAACCAGTGATCCATTCTTGCCATCGGTAATAAAAGCCATTTCCGAAAGTTCACCAATTTTAGCTGCGGCAGCATTCAAATCCTGCTCACCGGAGAAATGTCTGGCCTCTTCCGCGTTACAGAAAACAACATCGACATATTCACGTGTTAGATAAAAGAAGTCGTCTTTTACAGCTCCCACAAGACCGGGATCTGAAAATGTAAATGCAATTTTTACACCCTCTTTCTTAGAATATTGAAAGGTATGCAATGCTGCATCTTTCGTGGAGTCTCCAGTCCAGAGATACCCTTCCGTATATGAAAATTTGCATTGCTTCAATCGATCAATATCAATATCCGTTCCAGTCAGGCTCGTAGAGACTCCGAGATGTGTAAACATGCTGCGCTCAGCATCAGGTGTTGTAAGAACAAGGCAGCTTGCAGTTGGAAGGTCCTCTTCCGGTGCCGGGTGAACATCAAAGTGTATCCCTGCTTCAACCAGA
>JBNKQE010000326.1:0-5672 GCA_050295715.1 Leptospirales bacterium | reverse complement strand
GAACCTGGAATCAACAGGGTCGAACGGGAACTTGAGAAGGGCTCAGCAATCACTCGAATTTGTTCTTTCATACAAATGCAGTGTATAAAAAGTTCAGAAATTCCCGGATAATTCAAAAATAATCAGCAGGTCTCAGAGAATTGTATTCCTCCAGCAAGACCAAATGACCAGGGTGAACCTTGCTCATTAGACTGATGGGCTACAATGAATCATATGGAAAAATGGCGCCGAAAAAATCCATAAAATATGACACTTTCCGGAACCGATTTCGGATTGAATCAGGTTTTCGGAAATGTTTGACTCAATTCATATAGACCGGAAAATTTGCATCCATGATCGCACCCATTGATATTAAAAAAGGAACCGTTGTCAAACTGGACGGAGAACTTTACAATTGCACCTTTTCACAGTTTGTAAACCCCGGTAAGGGGAGCGCTTTTGTCCGTACCAAACTTAAAAATATCAAAACCGGTAAGGTTCTGGACCGTACTTTTAAGTCGTCAGAAACAATCGAAGATGTTGAGATGGACAAACGCTATGTTACATTCCTGTATAAGGAAGATGACGACCACTTTGTTTTTATGGATAAGGATGATTTTGAGCAGTTCACTGTTCCAGCCAGTCTTATCGAAGAATATATCCCTTTTATGAAAGAAGAGATTCCATTTGAAATTAACTTCTATGAAGGGGATCCAGTAAGTGTCACTCCGCCAAACTTTGTGGATCTGGAAGTTACATATGCTGAAGATGCGATCAAGGGAGACACTATTGGATCATCCAAAAAACGCATCGAAGTCGAAACCGGCGGCGAAGTAATGGTTCCTCTTCATATAAAACAGGGTGATATCATTCGAGTTGACCTTCGTGACCTGAGTTTTTCAGAACGAGTTAACAAATAATCGTCTACTTTTCCCTGGGCCTGACCTGCAACGAAAGGCCCGGGCCTCAAGTTCCGGTATTTCATGCCGGAATAAATGGCAAATATCCGACTAATATGAGAGGCGCCGGAAAATGAATTCAGTCCCCGAATTGATCCATCAAGCTACTCAGGGCAATACCTCCTTTTTTCTCCAGTTTGGAGGACAGGGATCGCCATGGCTCGGTGAACTGGCCCGCTCTCGATCCAACCCTTTACTGAATGAATTTTTCTCCGCAGCCTTTTCTGTTATATCCGAAGAGTTCCAGCGTGTGAAAGATAATCCATTCTATGAACCTGGATTTGACCCTGAAGCCTGGCTTGCCGATCCGGATTCGGCTCCTTCCGAAGATTACCTGGAGCGGGTTACGATTTCCATGCCCATGATCCATCTCACACAGTTGGCCAATCTGGAGTTAATCCATCATTCAGGATTTTCGAGAGACAATATTGTCCGTTATGCTTCAGGTGCCACAGGTCACAGTCAGGGAGTTGTTACCGCTTCCCTCCTCGCGCTTGGATTATCAGGAAATGATTACTTTGAGGCTCTCAAGGTTTACACACGTTTTCTCTTTCGTCTGGCCCTGCATGCGCAGGAGACATTCCCCTACCCGGTTTCCACGGATTCTGAATTAGAGGAAGCCTCGAGATTGTCACTGGATGATCCGGCTCCCATGGCCGCACTCGTTGGAAATACTCATAAAATTTCCGAAGAGCTTGTCGACTCCTTCAACAAGGATCGCAGCACAGAATATAAGGTGACAATCGGTCTGCGCAATACTCCGGAAAATAGAATTCTATCCGCATGCAGACAATCTCTTATCGAATTTTACGGAATGTATGCCTCCCGCCTTGAGGAAAATGATATACGTTTTGTTTTTCTGAAATCCAGCTGTCCCTTTCATTCTCCGCTTATGGAGGGTGTCGCTAAAAATTTTGAGCAGGATTTACGTGATACCGGTTTTTCGTTCCGGGGATCGGATCTCAAGATTCCTGTTTATTCTTTCTTTGATGGACGCAATTTGCAGGAAGTTGATGATCTGGCCCCCGTTCTCGTTAAAGAAATCCTGATTCAACCGCTTTACTGGGAGCACGCCGTTCATTCCGTTGTTGAGAATTCCGATTCAACAACAGTTCTCGATTTTGGCCCAGGTAAAGTAAGTGTAAGATTCACTCAGGAAGCTCTCAAATCAAAGGGAACAAACTGCGAAATATTCACTCTAGCCCTTCCACGAGATCAGAAAAAAATTCTAAAATAAGGCTTTCTAAAAACCTGTAAAAATAATGCTTGCCCCGATCGTCTCTCAGGTGACTTGATTACTCTGGTCGGTTCGTTCTATTTCACTGATAGCCTGTTCGATATTCTTAATTGAATGATTTCCGATTCAGGCTGTTTTGCCGACTTCAAATAACAAAACACTGATCCCCCGGGATTTTCGGTGTATAGAAATATAGATTTAGGAAGAAGTTAAATGAAAGTACTGGTAACTGGTGGGTGCGGATTCCTCGGATCCCACGTTTGTGAACTATTCCGCAAGGATGGCTGGGAAGTCATCAGCTACGACAATATGACAAAATACGAACTGGGCCGCACTGGATACGGAACAGAAAAAACTCGTGATTATAACTGGGACTATCTGAAAAATATGGGTGTCCATATGGTTAAAGCGGATGTTTGCGACGAAGAGGCAATGAAAGATTACAGCTCCGGATGCGATTACATTGTCCACACAGCAGCCCAGCCGGCAATGACAATCTCCTGGGAAAATCCACGACTTGATTTTAACACAAATGTACTGGGAACCTACAACGTACTTGATGCAGCCAGAAAACATCGTGTTCCGGTAGTTAATACTTCCAGCATCCATGTATACGGGAACTCAATCAATGACAGTCTTACTGAGTCTGAAATGTCTTATGAAAGGGATCCTGTCTCCATTGATGAGCAGCAACCGGTAATGGTTGGCGAACTCAGTCCTCTTCACGCATCTAAAATGGCTGCAGAGCATTATGTTCGCACATTTACAGATATGCTGGAAACTCCCGGTGCATCCTTTCGCTTTACCGGAATTTATGGACCCCGTCAGTTTGGCGGAGAAGATCATGGCTGGGTAGCTAACTTTGCCATTCGAGCATTTTTTAATCTTCCTCTTCGTATATTTGGCAAAGGGAAACAGGCTCGCGATATTATCTTCGCATCAGATGGAGCTCAGGCTTACCTGGACTATTTTAAGAGCCCGGTACCGGGTGTTTATAATATCGGCGGTGGACCTGAATATAAGATCAGTCTTCTTCAGGCGATCAATGTAATTGGAGAAGTTCTCGGTCGTAAACCTGCAATCGAATTTCATGAAGATCGTCCGGGTGATATGCGATATTTTGTATGTGATATCGATGAGGCAAACAAGAAGTTTGGCTTCAAACCCACTACTTCTCCTAAAGCCGGTATTGAAAAACTGATTGCCTGGATTGACGAGAACAAAGAAGTTTTCGACATAACAGGTAAATAATCCGCTTTTCAACCTTTCCATCCAGCTGGCGACCGTGTTCACGAATTGAGTGATTGTGGGAGCCGGCAAAGCTTTCGCCCTCTTCGGTGAGCATCGCTCAGCTTAAGGGCTCAACTTTCCCAGGCCCCACTTACATTTCTCGCAATATGAATACTCGCTGCGCTCGATGGATAGACCTCAACCGGGAGATGGGGATAGGCATTCGGCCTGTTTGAACTTTGATTCGCAGGCTGGAAAAACGGTATGAAACGTCACGCACCGATAGCCACTCGATATGTCTCTTCAGGATTTTTTGAAATCTGTTCAACGATTTCAGGATCCAGAATTTTATCACTCACCTTTTGATTGAGAATTTTCATTATCTCACCGTGTTGCATTGCTTTACGGTAAGGACGATTTTGAGCCAGAGCCTGGTAATTATCAGCAATAGCAACAATACGAGATTCCAGACAGAGCTCTTTACCCTTACGGCGAAAAGGGTAACCGTCTCCGGTCAGTGATTCATGATGAAATGAGGCCCACTCCGGAATTCTTGTGTCCCGAAATGCTGCTTTAAGAACCTGATAGGTATCATAGCTATGTCTTGCAATCTGAAACCGTTCTTCAATAGATAACTTATCGGGCTTGTCAAGTATGCTATCAGGAACTCTTAATTTTCCAAGATCGTGGAGAAGTCCGGCTATCTCCAGAAGATTACACGTTTCATCATCCAGTTGCATACGCTCACCCAACAAACATGACAATCTTGCAACTCCCCTGGAATGATCCCTTGTATGAGGGCTTTTTGCATCAATAATCCGAGAAAATATATCTGAAATTCGACGCAAAGATTCAAATTCCAGGTTTACAGTATCACCCTCTGACTTGAGAAGATCGAACTTAACCGATATGATTTCCGGTTCCAGCGAAAACCAGAATGCTTCCTGCCTGGATACTTCTTCCATCGCTTCCAGTAAAACCGGATTGAAAAAAGTGCCGGAATATTTTTTAAGAATGCCCATCACCTTTTCTTTTTGCTGCAGCATATTATTACCAAGATTCATTTCCTGCGCCCGCAGGGCATCCAGTCGATCCGTCAGGAATATTAAATTGGCCTGATTTTTAATTGTATCATCGATATTAATTTTTTGTAAATCTTCCCAGCGCGTATGATGGTATAAAACAATCTGCGACAGATGTGACAGCTCTTTTATCTCTGAAAGATACTGACTTCCCCGAAGGGCATGGGCTTGAGAATCAGACCATTCCAGTTCATTTATCAAGTGCCTATGTTCGCCTGTCGTTGAAACACCGCAATCATGAAGAAGCCCCGAATGCAGAATTACCTCTTTCAGAACCGGTGACCAGCCCAATATTTCCGCACAATCAAAAGAAATGAGTGCTACTCGCTTCCCATGGAAGACATCATCTACACCTACAAAATCCAGAGCATGCGAGAGAGCATATACAATTTCTCTTAGGTTTAACTGGTATTTCATATCAAATCATGGCTCCTGTTTCATTTATCGATTACAAAGTGTCACTTAAATTAAACAATATTCTGTCAAATAGTGTATAACCGATTGATGCGAATTGCACTGCAAGGTATTAAATTTTGCAACTGGATAATTAAGGCAATGGAACGCCTATTCAATCGGGTGCATGATAGAGATTAGCGGGTTTAACAGAAATACAGACACGTTTCCGTCAGTATCAAGTGTGCAGTTCCTATTGCAGTTATTGTGAAGGTAAATTGGAACGCAGGATTTCTCATTCAAAACAGAATCGGTTACGTCCCTCCTGTTTCGCACGATAAAGCAGCGCATCCACACGGCTGAGCAATCTTATTGGTTTTTCATTTTTTTTGAGTATGGAACCACCACCGCTTGCAGTTACCTGTAAACCTGGTTCTGCGATTGAATTCTCAATGACAGAAAGAATTTGTTCACCGGTAGTTTTTACAGCAGACTCTTTTGCACCGGGAAGTAGAACAATAAACTCTTCCCCGCCATATCTTCCCACCCTTCCTGCGGGATGAACGGAAGTATAGATAATCTTTGCAATTCGTTTTAATACTCTATCTCCTGCCGGATGTCCAAGCGTATCATTAATTCTTTTGAAGTGATCAACATCAAATATGTCTTTAAAATCACTGCAACAAAACGACTAATTGTCACTCCACTGCCATATAGGATGGTTAATAGTAGCAAGTAGTTATAGAATTACGAACCTTGGATCAGTCCAGAATGACCGATGATCTAGAGTAG
>JBNKQE010000325.1:0-5714 GCA_050295715.1 Leptospirales bacterium | reverse complement strand
GCAATTGCAGGACCTGTTAATAAAACAGCATCCGCATCATCCGGTATTGATTCAGGCCAGCCATTCTTTTCGCTCAAAGAGAGAGTCTTAAAGTTATAATACTGAAGTTCTTTTTCAAGATCTTTGGTACTGGCAAGAGAGGCAACACTCTCCCGCATTGCATATCGTTCTCTGTTCATGTCTGTAAAGTAGAGCTTTTTCTCAGGTGAAGACACCTGAACAAGTGCTCTTACGGACTCTTTTTCAAGACGATCGAGATCTCTTTCACGACGTACATATACTTTTCGCTCAAGATATGATTTCCCTCCTGGTGCCATGATACCTGCAGGGAAATACGAACGGATAATAATCGTCCCATTACTTATATTGCTGAATTCACCAACTCTGTCAGAATCGAGTTCAGCATTATAAAAAGTTAAATGAACATTAGAGTTAATTGATGGAATTTGCTCCAGCATTACGCGAATATCTTCAGAGATTCTGTAAAGTTCAGGAAGCGTGTAATCTCTTTCGCCTTTTACAGCCTGCTGAACAGGTAAAAAGGCATAAATTTCAATTTCACGGGGAAGATTTTTTATAATTGAACGGGATTCACCGCTGTAAGAATAATATCCGGGTGTAAGATCAAGACTGGGATTTCTGATAGATCCGATATAGTTCACAAAAATGAAGAGTGCTGCTGCAGCAAATATGGCATACAGTGCACTTCTCATTCCCTTGAATCGCTCCTGACTGACTGAACTTTCAAGATTTTCCAGTGAACTGTATGCAAGACCCAGTAAAATTCGATAAACGAGTGAGATAAAAAATCCCATTAAAAATATCAATAGCAGGAGTAATCTGATTCGTTCCGGAAAGGTTGATTCAGGATCGGATCCCGCAGGTAAATTGATATAGAGACGTATTACGTATGATACAATTGCGATTCCGCCGGCTGACCAGGCGATAATATGATTTCGTGTTGCAGATTTTGCAGAAATAATCACGAAAGGATCCAGAATAACAAGTATCATACCTGCTATAAGGAAAAATAAACTCCATAGTGACTCAGAAAAACCAAGTGATGTAAGAGCTGTTAAAGCACCGGTTAAATATACCCATGAGCCGTATTTTTGAAATATTTTCTCTAATGATTGCATACTGTTTAATCCTACCGATCCATAGTAATTGATGCGAAACCCTGTAATCTTACCGGGATAGTATTAATTTCCCCTTTGTCCTCGCCATCTTCTTGATTCAAGAACTCTAACTGTTAAAAATAGAAATAAAAATGTAATGCTTATAAAAAAGATACTGCTGCGTAATGATATAATGCCGCGTGTAAATGGATTAAAGTGGTTTATTGAATGAATATGCGAAAATATACTTCGTGCTGGTTCGGGAAAGAGTCCTGACAGATAACCGCCTACATCAATACTGATCAGAATCACTGCTGATATAAGCAGCGAAATAATTGTATTGTCACTGAAACTTGATGCAAGCATCCCGGCTGAGTAGGCATACAAACCAACAAGCAGAAGCCCGAGAAATCCGGATACAGCAAGATACCATGGTGCCTGTGCGATAATAACAACGTAGACAAGAGTAATCGCCATAGAAAGTGAGGATATAACCAGTGCACCTAAAAAGAATTTTCCAAGCACAAGTTCCAGATCGGTAACAGGTAATGTATAGAGCAGCTCCATAGTACCCTGCCGTCGTTCATTCACAAAACTACTCATTGAGAGAATAATGGCTGCAACAATTATAAGCATATAAAAAAAGTAAAATATCGCACGGGTAATGTCTTCGTATGTGGCTCCCGGACTGAGCGCGAGGAGTACACTGACAAGTCCACTCAAAAATGCAATTAGACCAATGGATACAGGTGGTAGATTCGCGCCAAAAAAAGAATTTACCTCTTTATAAAAAATCCATTTAGCTCTAATCAAACCTGCAAAGCCCATCTTCATAATTATAATCCCCCGAATAATTAAACTAATAATCTGACTGAATTTATGCTTTCTCGTGCACTACAAAATATATACTTATTTAAAAAGATTCTCAAGAAACAGATACACCGCTGGTAAGTTCCATAAATTTACTTTCAAGTCCGTTCAGCTCCTCACCTTTTAAACTGCCGGCAAGTTTTCCTTCGTGAATAATCAATACCATATCACATGTGCTGGTTACTTCACTCAGAATATGAGATGACAGCAGAACAGTGTGTTCACCGGCGAGATCGCGAATGAGAGTTCTCATTTCAACGATCTGTCTTGGATCAAGTCCTGAGACCGGTTCATCGAGAATTATCAATGGAGGTGATCCAATAAGCGCCTGGGCAATACCGGTTCTCTTTTTGAAACCCAGTGATAATTTTCTAATTAGCGTATTTTTAACCGCTTGAAGATTTGTCTTTTTAATTACTCTATTCAATTGATCCGGTATCTCTTCTTCTGGAATACCACGCATCCTTCCAACAAAACGAAGAAAATCTGTTACGGTTAATTCCGGATACAGAGGCGGTGTCTCAGGTAAATAGCCAATTTTTCCCCTTGTCTCCATTGGATTGGAGAATACATCAAGGTTATCAAGAGTAACAGAACCACCAGACGGGATTAAATAACCTGTCATAATTCGAATACATGTGGTTTTTCCGGCCCCATTTAATCCAAGCAGACCGGCCACTTCTCCTTTAGGAACCTTGAAACTGACATTTTTCAAGGCTTGAAAAGATCCATAGTGGTGTGACAAATCAGTTACTTCAATCATGTCGTCCTCCCGGTTTACTTCTATGCCGGTTATCAACCCTGTAAATTGTCAATAAATTCGCATATAATAAATCAACGAAAAAAACAAAAAAAGTAGACGATAGAGACGGGAGGAGGTTTTTTACAGTTAAAATACAGGTCTTTGGTATAAGACTGCTCTCTCAGAACCCGTTATATGCTTCGAAACATTTTCATCTTTTTATTCCTGATATTCACATCCTTTCCGTTTTCGGTTCTCAAAGCCGAGTCATATTACAGGCAGGGAAAAGTAGCCTTCAGTGGAAGGAATTACGACAAAGCGTTGAACCTGTTTCAAAAAGCCCTGCAGGTAGATCCTGATAACGGCAACCCGCTCTTTTATATTGGATATATTAAAGAGTACAGCAATAAAAAGGACGAAGCTATTTCAAGTTATAAGAGGGCCGTTAATCTTCGTATGGATCGGGAGCTCAAAGAGAAAGCTTACTGGAAAATTGTACTTTATTATAAATACAATCAGAACTGGTCATCACTATATACATATTCACATAAATTCTTGAATTTTAAGGATATTCCTGAAGTAAGACGGTTGATGGAGACTGCGGATGAGAGAAAAGATCCCATCCTGGCACGAATTGTACAATCATCTCGTAAGGCTCAGAAACTGGAAGATGAAGGACAAGAAGAAGAAGCGATTGATATATATAGATCTCTAATAGCACAGAGAGATGATTATGAGCAGGGTCACTGGAAAATTGCTATTTACGAAATGAAAAATTTCAATTATGATATTGCAGTAAATCATTTTGAGAGATTGATACAATTGAATCCGGACTCATGGCAATATCACTACAAAGCTGCTGTCAGTTATTATAAACTTGGAAACTTTGAAGCGTCACTGGAAAATCTAAATAAAGCACAAAGCTTAAATGAAAATCCCGGACCGGCATTCAACTATTACATTCAGCTATCCAGAGGCTTAAATCTTCTTGAGCTTGGCAGAATCGAAGAATCAAAGCCATTAATTGAAGACTCTTTAAAAGATAAAATTTCCGTATCCTATGGAGCTCTGGCAAGGTTACGGGCTAACGAAAAGCAATACGATAAGGCCCTGGAGCTTGCACGAAAAGCACTTTCAATGGATGAAAAACAGAGAGATGCAATTATTGGATTATTTATTTCTAAATCGCACTCAAAAAATATGGTTCTATCAGAAAAACTATCAGAAATAATTGATGATCTGAACAATGCGAATCCCTCCGGTTTACCTGACGACTTTCTTATGGCAATGCCTTCCTATGTGAAAAAATTATTTGAAGCTAAAAAATATAAACAGGTACTCGATGCGATGAGACTAATAGAAGCAAATGAAATTGAGAAATTTTATACGGCTTCCAGTGAAACATCGGAAGACTCTGCAGAATTATACACTCCTGTATCAGGGTCCACCGATGAATACTGGTTTATAAGATCCATGTCCTATGAACAACTGGAGAATTACGCACAGGCAATCAATAGTATACGTCATGCGAAAAGTTCTCAGCATACTGATTTTATTCTGGCAAGGTTATATGCAAAAAGTAACCAACCAGTTTATGCAAAAAACAGCCTGGCCAGATGTTTCAAAAAAAATCCTGAATTCATGAACAAAGCCAGAGTTACTCCCGCATTTTCAGAACTTGCCGATAAAGACTCCAGCTTTGCAGCATTTCTATTTCCCGGGCAAGATGTAGAACCATCACCTGAGGATTCTTCAATTTCGCCAGGTGATCAGGAGATCCATGAGCAATCAAAAATCATATCAGATCATCAGGTCAGTAATGAAATTCGTAATCCAGAGAACAATGCGCCTGTTTCAACCGACAAATCTCCTCAATCAAACAACATGGCCACTCCTTCCCCGCTCCATTGAACTGGCTATATTAACTATTCCGACTCTGTTTTGACACACGGGGTTATGTATAAAAATCTGACTATCATGTCCGGAATCTACAACGAACTAACTGGCCTCTATGACAGTAAAAAACTTCTTCGCGTGAAGGAAATTTTAACATCTGAAATGGATCGGGCTCTAAAACATCTCAAGCGTAAAAAGCCCGGGGCTTATTATATTTCATATCTATTTCGAAATTATCATGTAGAAGGAATTGTATCCCGTGCCGGAGCTATAAGTCGTTATAGAGAGAAGGCAAGAAACAGTGTCTTTTGCGATTTAAGAGTCGGTTCCTATAAATACGACAATGTCTCTGATGGTGGATTGAGCAATAGTGTTGATAATGAAGAGACTCAAGAATACATAAATATGCCTGCAGAAGTCCATGAAAAAGCTTATAAACAGGCTCTCTGGAGATTGACCGATAGTTGCTACCGCGAGGCAGCTGAAGAGTACTTCAATCGTCAGGCAAAAGAACTTCATTATATTGATATCAATCGGAAATTACCTGCAAGAAAGAAAAGAGCTCCGGTGAAATCCTGGAAATTTCAGAAGTTCAATGATACAGACTTTGAGTTCTGGAAGAGAGTGCTTCGAAAAGCTGGAGAACTAACAGAAAATTATAAAGATATTACAAATTCAACTTTTGAGTTTTTTGTCCAGCACAGACAGCACGTAATTGTAAATACCGAAGGAGCAGAAATTTTACAACAGTCACTCATAGGAGAGTTGCGTGGCTTTTTCTGGCTGATGACCGAGCGTGGTGAAGGCATTTCTCAGGAAATCAATATCATTGTCGGAGACCTTGATGATCTGCCTGATGAAAAAGAGTTTCTGACTGTTATTAAAGATCGCATAGAACTTATACTGGCGATGAAAAATGCTCCGATGCTAAACGCATTTTCAGGTCCGGTTCTTCTTTCGCCTGGTCCGGCCGGCCTATTTTTTCATGAAGTAGTCGGCCATCGCCTGGAAGGTTCTCGACTTCTTGCTGCTGACGAAGGAAGCACGTTTCGCGACTTAAAGGGGGCACGAATTGCTCCGGATTTTCT
>JBNKQE010000324.1:0-5750 GCA_050295715.1 Leptospirales bacterium | reverse complement strand
GAAAGCATCGATGGGCAGGTCGATCTTGTAAAATTTATTTCCAGCTACTCACCTGTCGTTGCTTAGACGCTTACCATCTATCCATACCCTCCCCCTGCCAGTATGTAAAAAGGGGTATTCGAAGTTTTTTCAGTTTTTTTCAGTTTTTTAAGGATTATTTTACTCCATTTACATATATTTTACTTTACTGATTTTTTCATTTTTCTATACTTGCCCGGTTTTAGATTCTCTATTTTTTTACCGAATCTAAGTGAACTGAGAAATTCGATTCACGAATCAAAAACAAAACATATTACTTGCATGGAATAAAAATATGGATCCAGCAAAACTGAACACATACAAAGAAAAACTCCTGAACGCCAAAGCGGAAGTTCTCAAGGAAATTGAACTGGAGCAGGAGAATTTCATCTTTAATGACCAGGGTGACCTGGTGGATATTGCTGACGTTCTCATAAATAATGATATCCTGAACCGACTGTCAGACCTGGATATGGAAAAGATCAAGCTGATAGATGCAGCCCTTGAGAAGATCGAGAATGGATCATACGGAATCTGTGAGGGTACGGGAAAGAAAATTCCCGAAGCCCGCCTCAATGCTATCCCCTGGACTGCTTATACTGTAGAGTATGCAGAACTGATGGAAAAGCAGAAGAAGCAGACTCAGTATACAGGTGACTACGAAGACGAGGAATAACATTCCTTCTTTTTTTCCTGTCTGCCCTGGAATTTTTATGTCCCATAATCCATTCCAGGGTAGTTATTCCTCCTATTTAGGCTTTACTTTTTACCCCCCTCCAGCCTCATAGTAATATAAAGAATAAAATGGTCCGAAAAAGACCCTGATGAACTATTTACTATGGCAAAGAAAAAAACCACAACCACCACTCCCGAACCCAAAAAGTCCGAACTGAAAGCTGCCCCACCCCCGAAAAAACTGGATGAGTATACTTCCAGCAAGATCAAGATTCTTGAGGGTCTCGAAGCTGTTCGAAAACGACCCGGTATGTACATTGGTACACAGGATACAACCGGACTTCACAAAATGGTTTTTGAGGTCGTTGATAACGGAGTGGATGAGGCTATGGCCGGCTATGCCACCACAGTATCCATAAAGATTCTACCCGATAGTGTTATCGAAGTAACAGATGACGGCCGTGGTATCCCTGTTGATATTCACCCTGATGCCGGAATATCGACTCTTGAAGTTGTAATGACCAAACTCCATGCCGGTGGAAAGTTCGGTGATGGAGCTTATGATGTTACCGGCGGTCTCCACGGTGTTGGCGTCTCTGTTGTAAATGCCCTCTCCGAATGGCTGGAAGCAGAGGTTCATCAAAATGGAAAGATTTATTATCAAAAATACGAGAAAGGTGATCCGCTCGGCCCCGTAAAAGAGAAGGGGAAGACAAAGTTACGGGGTACAACTGTCCGCTTCAAGCCGGACGCCTCGATCTTTACCACTACGGAATTTCGTTATGCTTACTTAAAAAACCGCCTCGAAGAGATGGCCTTTCTTTTGAAGGGGTTGAAGATTGAGCTTTCCGATGCCACGAAAAAACCTGAACGAAAAGAGGTTTTTCATTACGAGGGTGGTATTCGCCAGTTCGTCGAAAAGCTTACTGCTAAAAAGAAGATGCTCCATAAAAAGATCATCCACTTTGAAGGGGAAAACGACACACTTCGTGGTGAATTCGCCCTTGCATATACCGAGTCGCAAAGTGAGACAATTTTCTGTTTTACAAATGGTATCAACAACCTCCTTGGTGGAACCCACCTGGAAGGCTTTCGCACAGCACTTACACGTACGCTGAACGAATACCTGCGCAGTGAAGAGACTCTCAAGAAAAAACTTGGGGCCGGCACATCCGGACTCTCCGGGGATGATGTTCGCGAGGGCCTTGTATGTGTAATCAGCATAAAGATACCGGAACCCCAGTTTAACTCTCAGACCAAAGAGAAGCTTGTTAATGCTGAAGTGAAGGGTCTTGTTCAGCAGCTTGTATCTGAGAAGCTCTCCCTCTTTCTTGCGGAGAATCCGTCAGAAGTAAAACCGATTCTCGAAAAATGTATTATTTCCAGCAAGGCTCGCGAAGCAGCCCGTAAAGCTCGCGAGCTTGTAACAAAGCGAAAGGGTGTCCTCGAAGGGGCCGGTCTTCCGGGCAAACTGGCCGATTGTGCCGAGAAGGATGCCACTCTCAGTGAGCTTTTCATTGTGGAGGGAGATTCTGCGGGCGGATCAGCGAAACAGGGACGAAACAGAAACTTCCAGGCAATTCTTCCACTGAAAGGTAAAATCCTGAATGTTCTGAAAGCCCGTGATGACGCCGCCCTTCAGAATGAAGAGATCAAAACCTTGATTACTGCTCTGGGAATCGGTTACGGCGATGAAAATATTGATATGAACAAGCTCCGCTATCATAAGATTATTATCATGACGGATGCCGATGTGGACGGAGCACACATTCGCACCTTGATTCTGACCTTCTTTTATAAGAAGATGCGACCGGTCATCGATCATGGATATCTCTATATTGCTCAGCCTCCTCTCTATCTCGTTAGAAAAGGGGCAAATGAGTCATACTATGCCTTTACCGATGCCGAGAAAGATAAGATAGTAAAAAAATTAAACTCTGACAAGGTCGTTATCCAGAGATACAAAGGACTGGGAGAGATGAATCCCGAGCAACTCTGGGAAACTACAATGGATCCGGAAAAACGTGTTATGCTTCAGGTAAAACCGATTGAAGGTGGAGTAACTTTGGAAGAAGTGGATACGACATTCAACGTTCTGATGGGTGATGAAGTGGAACCAAGAAGAAACTTTATCCAGAACAATGCCAAACTTGTGAGCCACCTGGATCTTGTGATCTAAGCAACATTTTTTATACAAATCTCCGGATTTTGATCAAACAATTCAGAATTCGCAGTTAAAGAGAAAATCCCGGGCAGTATATTCTGATCCCGGGATTTTTTTTCGAATCCGTTTTCCTGCACCTGGTTACTATTGTTATAGAAATCAGGTGGCAAAGAGCCTTTTGAGAACAGACTTTTCCTGAATTGACTGATATTTTTGCCTCCTGCTGCCGGCTTTTTTCTTACTTTTTCTTACAGGAGAATGCACATGCAAACCTTAAAAGCACTCATTGCTCCCCATCCACCTACAATGCTCGAAGATGAGATGGATGGTAAAAACACAGCTGTAATCCAATCTCTAAAAAATCTTGGAACTAAATTAAGAGCGGATGGTGTCGAAGCGGTTCTAGCAGCCTCAACTCACTGGCTGACGGATGGATTCTACATTGATAACTCCAGCCTCCATAAGACCGTGTACGATTATTATGGTTTTCGCACATCTCTTTCGTATGATGTTCCCGGACTCCCTGCCCTTGCCGAATCTCTCAAGAAAGCCGGAGACGAAGATTTCATCTACCCGGAATTTGCAAATCATGGAGCAGACCACGCTGTCACAATTCCGCTCCACTTCATGTTCCCCGAAGCCGATATCCCCGTGGTTGTACTCTCTACAGGTGGAAATTCTATGGAAGCCTTTCGATGGGGCCGTATCATCAGGAAGTGTGTAATTGAATCAAATAAAAATGTTCTCTTTTTGGCCTCAGGGGCACTATCGCACGATTTACTCTCCTTCACACAGCATTCCGTTGATCCGGCACACTTACTATTTGATAAATCCGTTTTAAATTTACTGTCTAATGGTCATGGATTGGATTTAATGAATATAGACCCTGCTTTGTTAAGAGCAGCAAAACCTGAGGGAATGTTAAGGGACCTGTATATGCTACTTGGGTTTGTTGGCTCTGAGACTAATGGAGAAGTTCTTGCATATGAATCTCTGCCCGGAGTTGGTTGCGGAGTCGTATGGTTTGAAAACGAAATTGTCCAGGATAAAATACAAAATAAAAACGAAGGTGTCAGCCATGTCGGATGAAATACTGGAACTCTACAGATCCGGCGAACGAGAAAAGGCCATGGGGCTATTCGTCCGCAGTTATCAGAAAAAAATATACGGACTCTGTTTTCGTATGTTTTACAATTATGATGATGCCATGGATGCCTCCCAGGAAACATTTATTCAGGTGGATAAATCCCTCGGCAGCTTTCGCGGTGATTCTTCCCTTGACACATGGGTGTACAGGGTTACCGCTCATGTTTGCCTGAATTTCTGTAGAAAAAATAGTAAAGCGATAGATAAAAAAACAACTCGTTATGGAGATTCCATAGAACAAATGGTCTCAGCACATGCAGAGGAACCCGACTCTCATTGCGAAAAAAGACATCGTGAAAAATTGATAGAAGCCGCTTTACATAAGTTACCTGCCGACCATCGCATAGCTATAATACTGCATGAACTGGACCATCTCAGTATTGCAGAGACTGCCGGAGCCATTGATAAAAGTATTCCCGCAACAAAATCCCTGCTGCACAGAGCACGATCCTCACTTCGAAATATTCTGTTGTCGGGTGTAACAGTACAGGATTCCGAGAGTGTCGGTAAATTCACATTCTCCGGTGTTGATTTACAGTAATACGATTAATAAAATAAGTAATTGAGCAAATCAGAATTTAATCATTATTAAACTCAATAGATTTCTGTTTTTTATGTTTAATGGAATTTCCGATCATTTTATCTTGATAGAAATACTTGTGAACCCGTACCGTTTGTAATTGTAACTGAATCAGTTACAATCCTGATCCGATATTTACTCTTTTGATATATGAATAATTACTCTTTCAGGATAAAGATAGTCTTCCAGTTGAACATACTGTATTAAATTCCAGCGTCCAATACAAATATGCCTGTCACATGGAATAAGGAAGCACTCAGATTTTGTAAGGCATCGCTTGAATCCAGCTTTACTCTTGCAAACGCAGGAATCTGGATAGATTGTATCCGACAGAAAAAACGGTAATTCATAATGATTAATCTGAATTGAAAGGCCTTCCTGAAGGTCTTATTGAATTAAAACACCATATGAGCACCCCCGTTCAGGACGATATTATTGTTATAATAATGATTGGAGTCGGAAACAAAGAAGATCCCTACAACAGTGATGATGCAAAACAACTTCAGTTTGTCGCTGATGAATTTCAAAAAATCATCTTAAGAAAAAGAGCAGAAGATAGTCTTGCCAGCATGAATCAACTTCTTGAACAAAAAGTAAAACCGAAATAGACCAGAGATTAAAGAGTGAGCAACTACTTTTTCAACAGGCAAGAATGGTCGCAATTGGAGAGATGATTGGAGCCATATCACACCAATGGAAACAACCCTTAAATCAACTCTCCATAATAATACAGGATATTCAGGAGCGTACGAATTTAAGGAATTAAATGATACCCATATAAACAATAGTGTATTAATTACTCCTGCTGTTCCTGTATCAGGGCGGCTTGAATCATTGTTCGGGCTCCTTCACGGGCCAGCTCCCATTAGACTGATTTTGTTTGACTTAAATCTTTGAATTCCTTTAGACTATCCATGTAGCTTGATCTCCTGAAATATTTTCCAGTCAAAAATACTCCTGAATCTGCTACATATTTGTCACCCCCTAATCGGGGGTTGGCATTATACCTTCATACACGACTTTTGGCCGTATCTCACAGAGAGAGTAGAGGATGATTGAGAAAAGCATTCAGTCCCCTTAAGAAATATTTAATGTAACTACTCAGTTAATGAATCAATATTTTGGAAATCTATATAATAAAAAGAAACAATTCAGCTATTCATAGGT
>JBNKQE010000323.1:0-5770 GCA_050295715.1 Leptospirales bacterium | reverse complement strand
AAGAAAAATACGCCTATAGAGGCAAGTAGACCTACCCTGAGCAAGCAGGAACTCGAATCGGTCCTGGACTGTCTTATTAAGGATAATCTTGGATCGGGTGATATAACCCGCCGATTTGAAAGGTCTTTTGCAAGCTCATTTGGATTCAAGCATGCGCTGGCTGTGAACTCCCTTACCGGAGCCTATCATCTTGCCTTTTTAGCGCTTGGATTCGGATCGGATGATACAATCCTTATGAGTGCAGCCACTCCGGTTGCAGCCTGTGATGCAGCTCGTTATACTGGAGCGAATGTCGTTCTTGTTGATATTGATCGAAGTTCATTCCATCCCTCACATACAACTGTGATGGAAAAAATAGAAGAGCTTACAAACAGGAACGGGAAAGCACCGGTGGCATTTATCCTGGACCACAGCTTTGGTTCCCCCTCACCCCTGCATGTGAACGAGATTACAGAAAAGGGTATTCGAATCATAGAAGATTTTACCGGTCTTGTAGGTTCTGAGATAGAAGGAAAATATGCCGGTAATACCGGTCATATTTCCGTCTGCGGACTATCAGAGCATGATATTATCACTACGGGAAATGGTGCAATGATTGTTACATCAGATCCCAAAGTTCAGGGTAAGCTGACTACTCTTCGTTACGGCGGCAAACGTAACCCGGATGAATTAGCTTATGATTACCGCCTGGAGGATTTTCAATCAGCGATAGGACTCGACCAGCTTTCGCATCTGGGAATATTACTGGCAAGGCGCAAAAAGATCGGTCAAAAATTTATGGAGACCCTGCGTCTTACCCCGCACGAAAGTTATTTCAAAAATCCGGGGATTGATGCTTATCTAAGATTTCCCGTGGTTATAAATAAAGCCAGTGAGGAAGTAAAAAGATATTTTGCATCACTGCAGATTGGTTTACTTCCCAGCCTTGATTTCCCGCTGCATCATTTGCTCGGCCTTCCAAGACTGGAGTTTCCCAATACCGAAAGATTATTCCAGAAGAGTGTTTCAATTCCCGGTTATCCTGGGCTTACAGCAAATAATGTTGAGCGAATTTGCTCATCTCTCAGAGGGATACTTTAATCAGTTACTGCCTTCAATTGACGCAAGAAAATTATTTCAGTCAGGCGAATGCAAACATGAGTTTCGGCAATCAATACCGGTACCACACTCTCCAGAGATGGTACCGGTATTAATCCGGAGAAAGAATGATGAATGATCTTAGACACACAGCCACTCAAATTCTTTTTCTTGTATCGGTAGCATTTACTCTCCCTCTTTTTTCCCAGGAACCGAAAAATAAAGCTGCATCAAAAGATTATACAATTCATGCGAAAGTAACCCTTGGAGATGGACGCACTGTTGAAGGAAATATTGGATTTAAAGCACCGGAAAACGTTATAGTTGAACATATTTCAGAAGGCATCACTTACAAGAAAAAAGTTCATCTGGATAAAATTCAGGCAATAGAGATGAATCGCTGGAAGTCAGTACATGTTGGTAAAAATAAGAAAGGCAATCTTTATGACTTTAAGATTTCCAATTATACAATTATACTTCCCGATGGATTACATTTAAATATATCCGATGACCTGTTTCCATTTTTGAGAATAATCCAGCTGGAAAATAAAAATGGTCTTACTGTTTTATATACCTACTGGAGGGATTTAAAACATGAAAATGGCACCTGGTATACGGGAATAAGCGGACCGGAAAAGGGCGAAAGAGTTACTCCGCATCCGGATGTCCTGAAGAAAATTGAGTTTATCAAGTAGGTTTTTCCGTTCCAGCGACTTCGGAAATCAGAGCCAATGGCATCCTGCCAATAAATAACTATGGGCTCTTACTCGGATAAGAATACGACTCAATCGACCTTCATAGGAAGAGTAATTCTAAAGAAAGCACCTGATACACAATCTTCACAGGTGATACGACCTTCCATCTTATCAAGAATCACTCTGGCAATATACAACCCCATACCCGTTCCCTGGTGCTCATCTCTAGTAGAAAAATAGGCATCAAATACCTTATCTTTATCATCAGTCTGTATACCTGTTCCATTATCCTCCACGGTTATGGTAACTCTTTTTGATTCAAAATCAGGAATAATATTGATGACAATTTTTCCGGGATCAGTTCTATTCATATGCCCTTTCAGCCGTTTGTCATCTATTGCCTCTCTCGCATTTGTAATAAGGCTCATCAATACATATTGAAACTCACCTACCTGGCCATAAATAAATATACCATGACACTCTTCGTTTTTCTCTTCGTTACATAAAACATCTACCTGTATGTAGTGATTTTGCAACTGACCGGACAGGATACCAAGTACATCTCTGATCGTATTAAAAATGTTGATTCTCGTCATTTCGCTGGTCTGGCGAAAAAAACGTCGCATGTCATTCACGGAAGAGGACATAAAGAAGATCAATCGTAATGCCTGTTCTACAAAATGATTCACATAATCATGATCGACTTCGCCTGAATCGTACGCCTCCCTTACATCCTGAACGGATATAGCAAGTGTATTCAACGGTTGCTTCCACTGGTGTGCTATGGCTCCCACCATATCACCAAGAGTAGCCAGACGGCTCCGGTGGGCCAGTAGCGCTTCCTGATCGCGTCCTTTCATTAACTCATCTTCAATTTTCTTTTCAAGATTCAGGTTCACAATTTCCAGTTCTTTCGACTTTTCTTTGAGCAGATTCTCGGCCTCTCGACGTAACTCAATCTCTTCATGCAGATGGTTCAAAAGCGGATGAATGAAATACGAAACGATTGAGACTCCAGCGATGGTTGCAAGTGCAATCACAAATACGAGAATCAGCATTAGATGTCTCATTTCACTGTGAATCTCTGATTTACTTTTTTTTACGACCATACCCCATCCGGATGGATATAGAGATGAATATACTACGTAATATAAGCTCCCATTCTCTTCCAGTACCGGTAACTGCTCAACTATTGCTCCATAAGTGCTTACTTTTTCTCCACCTTTCAGCGAAAGTGAATATGGTTCATAAAATGAGAAAGACCTGAACATTATTCCATCGGAATATCCAGGTATGATTTCACCGGTTGCTCCAAGTAGATTTTTTTCATCCTCAAGAATTTTACGAAATGATACAGTATTAAAAAAAACCATATCCCAGCCCACAACTTCCGAGTTTCTATTGAGAATAGGTGATACAATAGGAATATATAAAATTTTCCCGATTTCCATTGGATCAAGAAAAATCGTTTTCTTCGGATATCTTTTCGATTTTATTTTTTTTATGAAATCATCTCCATCCGATAAATGCCCAGCCAGAAACAAAGGATTTCCTTTGACATCAAAACGAATTACAGCCTCAAGAATATCCGAGGAATTTATTGCATCTTCCAGCAAAGGTAGTGAATTTTTTTTCAACGTCTGGAAATCAATTTGCCTTTTATTATAACGTTGCAGCATCTCACGAATTCTTGTACGGCTGGAAACCTGTTCTCCAACATCTTTTATATGAATTAAAAACTGGTCTGTGGAAGTCTTATAAGAAGAGACCATTGCGATGTATTCATTCACATTCTTTTTGTTCAGATTATTGAATAAAGGGTAGGATATTGAAATAGAAATTGTCGCAGAGGTTAAAATTACTCCAATAATGAGCCTCTTATAAATTCTGGCTTTTAGACGATGTATGGGGTCCATTTTTATGTCCGACAACTCAATCATATTACTAACAATACTAAGTCAGAAATTTGCGACAAAACCCTCTTTTTTTTTAATAACAATCATTCTTTCATCTGCACGCATTTTGCATGCTATTTACTACTTTTTTTAACTACGGAGGGTGAGAATCAAAATACTGTTCATTGAGAATCCAATACATACCTTAATTCGCAGTATGTTTTAAATTTTATCACTCTATCAGGTTTATATGTTTAAATGGAGATAACCTTTTCTCGTATTTTGACTCAGATGATTCAGCATTGTCCTATTGTTTTCTGTTTCTGAAAAACAATGCCCCCAGAGGAGGAATCTGCAAATTTATGGACATCATTCTTCCATGGACTGGAATATTTTCGCATATTACTTCTCCGGAGTTCCCCACACCGGAACCGCCATACTCGGAACTATCACTGTTGAATATTTCAGCCAGAGTTCCCTCACATGAAATTCCTATTCGATAATCATGGCGAGGAACAGGTGTAAAATTGAATACGCAGATCATTGTTTCTTTACCATCAAGAGATGTTCGCATAAATGATATAACACTTTTTTCCCAGTCATTTACATCAATCCATTGAAATCCATCTTCACGCATATCCGTTTCAAACAATGAAGGATTTGATGTGTAGATGTGATTCAAATCGCGTACAGTTTTCATAATACCGGTATGTTCGCCGCTTTCCAGAAGATGCCAGTCCAGGCTTCGTTTTTCGCTCCACTCACGCCACTGAGCGAACTCTCCCCCCATAAACAGAAGTTTTTTACCGGGCAGACTGTACATATAAGCATAGAGTAGTCTCAGATTGGCAAATTTTTGCCAGTTATCTCCCGGCATTTTATCAATCAAGGAATGCTTTCCATGTACTACTTCATCATGAGACAGAGAAAGAACAAAATTTTCCGAAAATGCATACATCATCCTGAACGTAAGTTGATTCTGGTGATAGCGGCGATAGTAAGGGTCTTTCTGGAAATAATCAAGCGAGTCATGCATCCAACCCATATCCCACTTATATCCGAATCCAAGTCCGCCGGTGTATAAAGGTTTAGATACAGAAGGCCATGATGTAGATTCTTCAGCATACGTCTGTACGCCCTCAAACCTTCCGTAAACGGATTCGTTAAATTGTTTTAGAAAACTTACAGCATCCAGGTTTTCATTCCCACCATATTCATTTGCAATCCACTCTCCATCTTTTCTTGAGTAGTCCAGATAGAGCATAGAAGCAACTGCATCCACGCGAAGTCCGTCAATATGAAAATAATCCAGCCAGAAGTGAGCGGATGAAATCAAAAAGCTTCGAACTTCCGGCCGCCCGTAGTCAAATATGTTACTGCTCCAATCAGGATGATATCCCTTGCGGGGATCCGGGTGCTCATACAGGTGAGTTCCATCAAAGAATCCCGGTCCAAACTCATCAGAGGGAAAGTGAGATGGAACCCAGTCCAGTATCACTCCAATTCCGAGACTGTGCATGTAATCTACAAAGTATGCAAAATCATCGGGATTGCCAAATTCAGGCTGAGGAGAAAAGTAACCGGTAACCTGATACCCCCATGAGCCAGAGTAAGGGTGGAGCATAACGGGCATCAACTCGACATGAGTAAAACCCATCTCAGTAATATAGGATCCAAGTTCATGAGCAAGTTCCCTGTACGTAAGTTGTCTGTTATTGTCTTCAACAACTCTCTTCCATGAACCGGGATGAAATTCATAAATGGAGACAGGTGCAAAATGATTGGATTTATTTTGACGGGTGTTCATCCATTCCCGGTCATTCCACTTGTATGAATGATTCCACACGACTGATGCATTGCCAGGAGGGACTTCTCCGAAATATGCATAGGGGTCGGCCTTATCAACAACATATCCGTTATATCGAGACACAACATGATACTTGTATTTTTCACCTGGTTTCAGGTCTTGAATAAACAGAGAGTGTATTCCGGAATCACCTTGAGGTATCATTCGGTGAGATTCTTTATTCCAGCTATTGAAATCCCCAATGACCGATACATACGCAACATTCGGCGCCCAGACAGAGAATAGAACTCCAGGTC
>JBNKQE010000322.1:0-5785 GCA_050295715.1 Leptospirales bacterium | reverse complement strand
CTTACGATTGGAGGAGCTCTGGGTAAATATAAAGAGTATTCCAGGAGGAATCATTGATCGATATTTTTGTATATACTTACACATTGCCCCATCTCTCATGATCTGATGCATAGCTTTCAATAAATTTTGAAATACAGTTATATCCATATGAACCATTTTATTACATACAGCAAAGACCGGGCTCGGCCGGGATATACATTGTATTTATCCGGATTTGTATGTAATCATGAAATGTAATGAATGGTTGCTTGCTTGCATGTAAGGAATGTTTTTGCAAATTTCGCAGAGTGAAGGAACGGCAATCAAGAGAGATTTTTCCCTCAAAATTATACTATGAAAAACGACCGCCACCGATTTGATTGTCCCCAGAGATTACGGGAGAACTCAGGAATGCATACACAGGGAAATTTCTACATAACAACCCCCATATATTACGCTAACGACAAACCTCACATCGGTCACGCTTACACAACCATCCTTGCCGATGTATTAAGCCGCTATCATCGCCTTATGGGGGACAATGTATTCTTCCTGACCGGAACCGATGAGCACGGTCAAAAGGTGCAGCAGGCAGCCACTGCGCGGGGAGTTTCGCCAAAGGCACAGGTGGATGAGTTCCACGTACGCTTCAAAGAGTTATGGACCAAGCTGGAAATCGAATATGATCATTTCATCCGCACAACTGACGAGTATCATGTTAAATTCGTACAGGAAGCATTGCAGCAATTATACGAAAAGGGTGAAATCTATGAACAGGAATACGAAGGCTGGTACAGTGTAGGAGAGGAGCGCTTTTACTCCGACGATGAACTTGTAGATGGAAAAGACCCGGTAAGCGGTAGACCGGTAGAATGGCTCAAGGAACGAAATTATTTTTTTAAGATGAGCAAATACCAGGACCGATTGATTCAGCACATCAATGAAAATCCGGACTTCATTCTGCCACGGTTCCGTGCCAACGAAGTCCTGGGATTTCTAAAGCAACCCCTCCAGGATCTGTGCATAAGCCGGCCCAAAAGTAGGCTCTCCTGGGGTATTCCACTGCCGTTCGACGAAAATTTCGTCACCTACGTCTGGTTCGATGCACTCCTGAATTACCAGTCGGGCGTTAAAGACTTCACCTTTCCTGACGGCCGGAAGGCCTGGCCTGCGAATATTCATTTGATTGGGAAAGACATTCTGACCACCCATTGCGTCTACTGGCCGGCCATGCTTATGGGGATGGAACGTACACTTCCCCGGAGCATCCTGGCTCATGGCTGGTGGCTTACTCCGAAGAAAAAAGACGATACCGCAAATGCTGATGCGGTTGAAGGCGAGAAAATGAGCAAGAGCAAGGGGAACGTGGCCGATCCCATGGCTCTGACGGATGCCCACGGAGTGGACAGCGTCCGGTATTTTCTAATGCGCGACATGGTCCTGGGACAGGATTCTATTTACGAATACGAGCGCTTTGTGAACCGCATCAACACTGATCTTGCCAACGACCTGGGTAACGGACTGAACCGTGTCAGCAAGTTTGTACTGGCGAATTTTGACGGTACAATGCCCATACCGGGAAAAGGCGAGGGACCGGAAGAGGATCTGTGTAAGACCGCCGAAGAGGTGATCAAAAACTGCCAGGAGATGATTGAAGCGACGAAACTCAGCTTCGCTCTGGAAGAGGTATCGCGCCTGGTTCGGGAAGTAAATAAATATCTGGAAGTTCGCGCTCCCTGGAAAATGATCAAAGAAATCGGTGATGGAGACAAGACTCCGCTGGCTACGGTACTGATCACTGCGGCGGAGGCGCTGCGAATTGCCCTGGTTTTACTTTATCCGGTGATGCCCAAAAAAACCAGGCAGGGTCTGGCCATGCTGGGCATTCAGGAGAAACCCTCCCGGGATTCCCTGAAATGGGGACTTCTAAAGGGTGGCGAAAAACTGGATAGTTTACCTTCTCTTTTCCCACGCATCGAAACCGAAGCAGCGAAGGCTCAGAAAGAGAAGAAGGGAAAAGAGGCGGTCCAGGAAATGGATCCTGCGGCGAAACTGGATTTTCGTGTAGCCAGAATCAAGGTTGTGGAAAATCATCCCGATGCAGACGGTCTCTTTAAACTTACAGTAGACGACGGCCAGATAGAACGTACAGTTTGTGCGGGACTCAAGGCCTTCTACAAACCCGAGGAATTGCAGGACCGTAAAGTTGTTCTTCTTGCGAATCTGAAGCCCGCCAAATTGAGAGGCGTGGAAAGTCATGGTATGCTTCTGGCAGCCGATTTGCCCGATGGGAAAGCCTCTCTTCTTGACCCAGGAGAAATTGAGACAGGTATAACTCTTCAATTTGGAGATATTGCAGCACAACCAAAGGCGAAAGCAAGCATCAAAGACTTTGATAAACTGGGACTGAAAGTGGGCGACGGCAAAGTAATTTACGGAAAAAAAATCCTGGGTAAAAACGACGTTTCGGTACAGGCGAACGCACCTGACGGAGCGGAAGTGCACTGACCCTTCAGGAGCAAATCATGTCTTTCAGCAAGGAGAAATTTCTGAGCCTGCCGTCCCGCAACCAGGCAAAAAAGCTGGCTGATTTGATTGCAGCCTTCCTGAAGGAAGGCCGTACGGAGTACTTAAGCGAACTGCGTCGCCTTGCAGACTGGCGAAAAATCCCCACGAAAATACCGGATCATCCTTCGCTGCATTTTCTTACGGAACTTTACGCTTCCCTGCGAACGGAGGCGGGCCTTGGCTTTGAACAAAGCCTGACCGACGTGCTGGCTGCAGCTGATGCCGATCGATCCGCTCCCAGATCAATGCCCCTTCCCTGGTGGGTTTGCCTGCATAACGGTCGCTCCGCCTTTAATGCCGGATCAGTGATTCGAACGGCCGATTGCTTCGGTTTTTCCGGTGTGGTTTTGAGCGGTTATACCGCAAAGACCGACAACAAATCCCTTCAGAGCGCGGCAATGGGTGCGGAAAAATGGATCCCTGTGACACACACACCGGAACCGGAGGAGTGGCTGGCGAGCCGGAGCGGCGAAAAGCTGAGTGTGGTGGCACTGGAAACCACAGCCGATGCTGTTGCCATCGACGAATTTGAGTGGCCGACTGCAGGATTGTTGCTCCTGGGAAACGAAGAACTGGGTCTGCCGGCGGAGCTGCTTGAACTGGCCGACGTAAAAGTGCAGATTCCAATGTATGGCCGCAAGAACTCATTAAATTTAGCAAATGCCTTCGCCGTGGCTTCCTGGGAGATTCGTCGCAAACATGAAGCTTGAAAATTTCCGTGATGAAACCTATGCAATACATCCCATTGGCTTTTACTACGCCAGGGAAAATTATTCTTATCAAGCTCCGCGTCAGGCAACACTTGCCCCGCAGACTGAAGGGTTGATAAAGCTTCTTTCAGGACACAATTACGAACAGGCACTCAGAGAACTGGACGGGTTCGAACGGATCTGGCTGATCTACCTGTTCCATCACAATCGAAACTGGAAGCCCATGGTTCAGCCTCCCCGTAACAGCAGCCACAAAGTGGGCGTTTTTGCATCACGGGCCCCCTACCGTCCCAATCCTATCGGTATGAGCGCCGTAAGACTCTTGAAAATCAAAGGTCTTGAAATACATGTCCAGGGATCGGACATTCTCAATGAAACACCGATCCTGGATATAAAACCGTATCTCCCATACGCCGATGCCTTTCCTGTCTCCCGTGCCGGCTGGACCGAAACTGTTTCTCCCGACGATTACTACCGGGTACTTGTCACCGACTCTTTCAGTGCGAAATCCGATTTTATAAGTAAGCGCACAAATTTAAATCCTGAGGATTTCGCCCGTCTGCAACTTGAATACAAACCATTAGATTCTTCCCGAAAACGTGTCAGCCGAAGCGAAGCGGGGGGAACCCTGGCCCATCGGACATGGAGAATAGATTTTACGATTGACGAAGAGAAAAAAGAGGTAACCCTGGAAAATATTCGCTCCGGTTATTCAGAAGAAGAAATGGCGGACCCGGACGATCCCTATCTTGACAGGGAGATTCACAGGGAATTCAGAACTAAGTTTTTACCGGTCTGATCCTAAATTCTTAGCCCGTTAGTAATCTATTATATGGTCGTGCATTATTAAGAAATGGAACCAGGAGGGAAGGTAATAAAAAGAATCGTTTGATGAGATGGTTTCTTTTTATTACCTTCCCGCAAGAATAATGGGCGAAAAAAAAAGGGAATGAAAAACACAATCAAGTAATTCATAAAATGAACTGCAGACCAAAAAAGGTGATTAAGATATAGCTCTGTATTCGAATGTGTTTTTATGGAATACGCTATATACAGAGCAACAGTTATTATAGAGTTATATGTAAGCGTGCATCTCCACGCAAGCAATAGACTATTATGGCTAACAATTCCCGTGGTACTGAATACAGGTCCCGGAACTGGAAAACCGGTTTTCCTTTTGCCGATCCAGAATAATCAATGCCCTGAGTAGAAAAAATCATTTCAGTTCTATAGATATGATAATAACTTGTAATAATAAAAATACTCTGAAAGTCAGATTTTTTCATTATTTTTAATAAATTTTGAGCAGATTTTAACGTGTTATATCCTTCAGAATCTACAATAATATTTTTCTCCGGAATCTTCCCAATTGAAACCAGATATTGTTTCATAAACTCTGCTTCATCATATCCTTCAATCCCGGTTCCACCGGAAACCATAATATAAGAAAATAATCCCTGGTTATATTTTTGTATGGTAGTATTGAGCCTTGATCTGAGTGTAAAAGACGGAGTTCCATCTTCGTTTACCTTATTACCGAGAACTATTGCTAAATCAGCCGGTTTAATATTATCAAAGAGACCGGCTAGGATTATTTGCAGCATTAGTAATGATAGAAATACGGCAATAATAGAGAATGATATTATTGTTATTTTACGTGAAATCATTTTTTCTCTGTGTGCCTGCGTATAAGGAAACAAATTTGCCCGAACGTTTTTGGCCGCAGGCCAATTTGCCAGTGTGCTCTGCATGGGCAGTAACTACAGGGTGCCCTGCAAAATCAAGCAGGAAGTCCCGAACGAGGGAGGTTGAACCCCTCGATAGCCAGAGGCGAAATAATGCGGCGCTCCCGGCGGGTCGCGGCGCGAGTGCAAACTCTTCGCTTTGCTCAGAGTTTAGGTGTCCGTCGTGAGACGGAATCTGAAATGTTGCCCGAGGCGAACTCCCGGCCTGACGAACAGAAACCTGATAAGAGGCTACGAGCCCGGACAAGTCTGCCGGCGAAGATGAAATATCCGTTCAACCAAGGGGCGTTGGTTCGTCTCTATTTAAATCCTGGCATCCTGACAAATGGAGTATGCGTGGCGACAGAAGAAGGAGTCCCTCAGGGAGGACCTCTGAGTCCCCTTCTTTCCAACATCATGCTGGACGATCTTGATAAAGAACTGGAGAAACGCGGACATAAATTCTGTCGTTATGCAGACGACTGCAACGTCTACGTGAAAGGTCGAAGATCTGGAGAGCGGGTGAAAGAGAGCCTGACTCGATTTCTCCGCGATAAGTTGAAGTTGAAGGTCAATGAAGAGAAAAGTGCGGTAGATAAACCATCAAAACGAAAGTTTCTCGGATTCAGTTTTGTAAGAAGAGGTTCCGTTGTGAAGATACGGATTTCACCTCAATCGATAGCGAGGCTGAAAGAGAAGATTCGAATCTATACAGACCCCCACTGGAGTATCTCCATGGAGGAACGAATGGAAGCGCTGAACAGGTATCTGCGAGGCTGGATGGGCTATTACGCACTGATCGAG
>JBNKQE010000321.1:0-5800 GCA_050295715.1 Leptospirales bacterium | reverse complement strand
AAAGGTGGTCTTTTCCTCGGAGTGAATAGAGAGGGAGAGATACTATTTCAGGCAGCGGTTGAAGTAAGAGAGCTGAAACAATTTTCTGATAAGTCTCTGCTTGAAAAGATGTTTTCAGGATTTGGCGAAGGATATGAACCGATTGTTCTGAACGATGAACAATTCCTTTCCGTATATAAGTACAACCGCCAATGGGATGTTGTACTTATCCTTGCCGTAGAAAAGACTCAATTCTATTCGCAGCAACAGATAATTATGTACGTGGTAAGTGGGATTATACTTCTGATTGCTCTTATGAGTGCCGGAGTGGGTGTCTATCTATTTCGAAGAGTTCTCTACTACATGCATGTAATTACTGAAAGCATAATGCAAATGATTAAGATGCAAAAACTTGAGCTGATTGATCTGAAGGATGCTCCCAACGATGATATAACTTATATGGGGATGGCATTCAACTCCATAGCCAATACCGTTGACAATCTTCTTGGTATTTTTAGAAAATTTACGAATAAGGATATTGTAGCCAAGGTCTACAAAGAAAAGCAAATTGGACTGGAAGGAGTTCAAAGAGAGCTTACTGTTCTTTTTACCGATATCAAAGGTTTTACTCGAATAACAGAGACGCTCGGTACGGATATTATAAAATTATTGAATCTTCATTATGACAGAGCAATCAGAAAAATCCAGGAGCATGACGGTGTTATAAGCGCTATTATCGGTGATGCCCTTCTTGCTGTTTTCGGAGTAAACCTTTATGATGATAATAAATTTGTATCCATAAATAAATCTTATCAGGCTGTTCATGCAGCCTATAAGGTTCAGGAAATTGCTCGAATTCTGCGCCAGGAAATGAATGAGAGAAAGGAGAAGATTGTTGCTGAGAATGGTAAGCTGACATCAGAGCAGCTGATGGTATACAGGGCTGTTCTCCTTGAAGTGGGTGTGGGAATTGATGGAGGTGATGTCTTTTACGGAACCATCGGTTCACATGTTCGAATGACAAATACAGTTATCGGTGACAGGGTCAACTCTTCGTCAAGACTGGAAGGCCTCACGAGAATTTACAGGGTTCCCGTAATTTGTTCGGAGTATGTTAAGAACGATATAGAAAAGAATATTGCAAAACATGGAATACATTTCCTTGAAATTGACACGGTTCAGGTAAAGGGTAAGACAATCGGAACAAAGATATATTTACCGGTTCCTGAAGAGTTGATGACGCAGCGCCTGCAGAATGAGTACAGGCATTACTACAATGGTCTGGATAACTACTACAGGGGTGACTGGAAAAGGGCCATGGAATTTTTTAAAGGCCTTCGTTACAAACCTGCCCGTGTATTTCGAAACCGAATCCGAAATAAAGAGGCTCCTGCCGACTGGAATGGAATATGGGAAATGACGACAAAATAGACCGGCTCTCACTTGAACGAGGAAAATCTCTGTTTCTTCCTGCAGAAATTGAAGATATAGACGGCGTTGAAATCAAACGTTACATGCTGGATGAAGAGTATTCCAAAACTCGTAAAAATTATTCTACGAAAGTTTATCTTGTTTTGCTTGGGTTCCTGGCACTCCAGGGTTTGTTTACCTATCTTACAGTGTTGTATATCAATTACAGGGATTCGCAGACCCGGGTAGATATTTCCGAATTTACAGGGGGGGAACTCAAAGAAGTTCTCGCTGCACAGAGATCGGAAGAGGAAAAACTTAATAAAGCGAAAAAGGATCTTGAGATATTAAACGAGGAGCTGAACGCCCGTATTGAAAATATTAAAAAAATTGCTAAAACAGATAGAAAGAAGATCGAATCAGGTTCGCTGATTGATGCAGAAAAGAAATCAAAAATAGAAAAGATTGATCTGCAGGAGAGAGAAGATATCCAGGTAGTGAAATCTGATTATGATAAGAAGGTCCGGAAAAAAGAAGAGGAAATAGCCGTCCTGGAAGAGGATGTTCGAAAGGCGCGTTCTGAAGTGGAAAAGGGAGCGATAAAAGCTGACCATTTGATGAGTAATTCGGAACGCCTTACAAGGCTGAAACTGGAAAAACAAAAGCAGCATTATCAGTGGCTGATGAGGCGTCTTATACTGAAATACAACCCAAAATTTACAGAGTCCGATATTCGTGAAATCCTGAATGAAAAAACAGAAGAGAAACCCCAACCGGTAACTGTTAAGTACTCTTCCATAATGAAAAATTCAGCGGGTATTTCCGAGGAAGATTACAATGAGATGATTCTCATGCAAAAACAGTATGATCTTCTAATGAATAAAATGCAGAGTATTCCCTATATCAATTCTGCAGGAACTGCTATTGACCACCTGGATTCTTATCATGCAGTTTTGATGTCCGACTACTCGCGAATGACGGGAAGGATCCTTGACTCAAATGAACTATACTTATCACTTCTGAATTCATACGATTACGCTTTTGAGCATCTAACAAGAAAGAGCCCTGAAACAGGGTATATCGTAGATTCGAGAGAACGGACGAGGGTGACAGTTTTTGTAAATCCCATAATCAGAATTACCCGGGGTCTGAAGGCAAAGGTTTTTCGCAGGGACGATGAGAAAATCGGCGAAATAGAGTTTCTCGGAGATGGGACAAGGAGAGCTCTGGTGAAATCTCTTGTTCCCCAGAAAGAGATCCAGCCATTTGACCGGGTTCTCATTGAGTTTGAAACGGAAAACTTATCCGGGAGACCGGTGAATGGTGGTGGTTTATAATGCAAGGTAACACATTTCATATTTGTAAAACTGTGAATTTAAGAATTAGGACTGTTTTAACCTATTATGTGAAATTTTGTAAGCCGTCCATCAGACTCTTTCTGGAGACCATTGGATTATATTCTATTTTATTCTTATTATTTTCTGCGCAAGTTAACGCTGCCGAGATACCAAATCTGGACTGGCAAAAATACGGTTTTGAGCCTGTACTTTCTCAAGTCCCGGCAGAAATTTTAAAATCTGACACAGACGGAGATCGGGAAAAAAATAGTACAGGCGATCTAAAAAAAGAAAAAACGGAAAAGGCTGAGAGTGAAGTTCGGAAGCAAATAGATACCTCCGATGTGATTCGCCTGAAAGACGAAAAGGGTTTTGAGTTTACTGTAAAATTTAACGATATAGAGAACCCCACAGATGAAATGCTCCAGAAGCTTTCAAAGCTCAAAAGCAATATTGAGTCAATATCCCTGTATAAAATAAGATCTCTTCATTTTCTCTATAATCCACGTGCCCTGGATGCTCATGTAAAAATTGATTCGTTTCAGTGCGGCGAAGATGACTATGTATCAAAAATTCCCGCCGGAATATTTTTCTCGCAGAGTGATCATCTGGAATATAATTTTCGTCTGGTCCGAGAAAAGTTTTTTATTCGAATTGAGGGAACATTCAGGGATGAAGGAAGCATCTGCGAAAAAATTTCCAGTGCAATTGATAATCCCATGAGATATCTGAACCGTAATGATCCCGCATTTGTCTCTTCTCGAGTAGAATTTCTGGAAAAAGAGATAGAGCGTCTTGAGAATGAAAGCTGGAATTTGAAGCTTTCCATAATTGCTCTTCATAACAGCGGGTTTTTCAGCGGACCAAAACCTGTGGATAGAGTGATCTTAAATAAAATTCTTTTAATAAAGAAAAGAAATCCGCATATGTCATCTGATGAAATCTATGACCTGGTAGAGAAAGAAGGGCTGGATATATCGAGAAATGAATTCGAATTAATTCTTAGAGTCTTTTTCCCTGCTGAGTAAATCAGATTGGCCCACTCTGGATATGGTTTTTACTTCTTTTTCAATCCAATCCATCTTTTTGCCCTTGCCTCAGAACATGCCATTGCTTACTATTTCAATAAATGTACATGCTCTTTTTTGGGGATTGTACAGTCGATACTGTAAGTGATATAAATGGATAATACTGAAGAAAAATATAAATTTCTAGAGACCATTTCCGAGGCCGAAGCAATGAACAGGGGAATAAACCTGGCCGACAGGGATATTCATTACATTTACAGGGCCATTCGGGATAGATCCAGTTTCAGACATGCGGGAAAGCGGGAGCTTTTTACTCTGAATACCACGATTCATGATATGCCGGATCTCCACCGGGATGAGTTGGTAAAGCGGATTGAACAATTAATAGAGAACCACGTGGTGGTCCAGGTCATTAGAATTGATAACGAACCCGGTGACAGGAATCTTGTCCTGACTGCATGTTTTCTTTCAAAACAGGGCGAAAAAGCAGACCACAACCAGGGTATCTATCAGGAGTTGATAAGTCAGACCCTTCGCGCAATGGATGAGAGAATTAAAAGTCTGCCCGAAAGAACTCCCGATCAAATCTTTGAAGATCTTCTTTATGATTTTAAAAGCGAAACAAAACCTCTTCTTCGTGATCTTCGCTTCACTGTAGAGGAACTGCTCTCTCCTCTTGATCTATCCTCATTTGAAATACTCCCTCCCATTGAATTGATTACTACAACCGCACTCCTTGTTAAGAAAGGAATCCTGGAGCGAAAAATTGCACTGGAACTGTCGGATGGTGGATTCATACCATACAAACGCAACGAATTGGAGAATCGGTTCCAATCTGCTGCAAAATTTCTGGTTGAAAAGATAATTCCCACATACCGGAACAGGGGAGATTGCGCTCGTGAACTCCAGCAGATCGGTCTCGAAGAAGCCGAGTATTTAGCTTCAGGTGCGCCGGTTCTCACCGGAAGATTTATAGTAAGGCGTGCAGCTGCTATTCGTCGTGCGATGATTGTATCTTCAGAAGAAAGAGACCCATGGTATCCTGGCTCCCTTTGTGTTGAGACTATTCTGCATCTGGAAAATGTCATCGAGGAATTTTATCAGGATTCATATGAGAAATATATCCATCATCGCCTGGATGAATTTCGCCTTAAGGTTACATCCAGTTTGAAAATGGATCAGCCCCTCTTTGATATGCCGGAGCGAAAGTATCTAGAACTTGAAAAAGAGCTTCGCGATTCGATAGAAGAAGACGAATCAATTATTTCTGAAAAATGGGAAATTCCAGGAGAGACAAGAATGATTTTCTTTCCCGGTGATCCGCCAGAATTTGCCGCTATTGTTCTACGTGCTGTCAGCCGCACGGAAGAGCCATGGAAATTGCAAACTCTTGTTAACGTATGCCGGGCGCGTAGAAAGGAATTTCTGAAATCTCTTGGTGGAAGCAAGGAATTCCTTTCCGGGATGGAACGACTTGAGCTGATGGCGTTTCAATCATATTTACCTTTCTGGGTAAATCTTTTTCAGTCATTTCTTCCCCATTCTGTATTAAAAAAACATATTGAAAAATCATTTAACAGAAACGAATTGGAACAGAAAGGTCTGCGAAGCAACAAAGAACGGAGAAATGAAAAGGAAGAAGAAAAAAATCAGCAAGAAAAGATCGAATTAAAGAAGGAACTTCGTTACCAGGCTCTGGCAGGTTATGTGGAAGAAATTCTTGATCAACTGTTTTTTGAGGACAGGACGATACCCTTTCTGGAAGATGTTTTTCATGCCTCCGGGGGAATGGATGAAGTTGAGTTTCTTTCTGTAATTCAATATGGTAAATTTCAAAAGATTCCGCTGGAGCAGGGGGAACCTGGAAATAGCATTATCATTCTTTTTCCATTGAACTATGGGTGGCGCCATAGAAATGTAAGGCTCTTTACGCTTCTCGAGAATATTTTTCTTGATGAGAAATTACATGCTCACAACCCGGAGGGACAGTTACTTCTTAAAAAAGCGCGTGCTCTTCAAAAATATATGCAGAGGATGCAGACTTCG
>JBNKQE010000320.1:0-5800 GCA_050295715.1 Leptospirales bacterium | reverse complement strand
CAATTCGGCTGGAGGGAGAGAGAGATGTATACTTACGTGCAAATTTTTGATATACATCAATAACCGGTATTATATTTCCTCTTAGATTAATCACTCCGAGAACTTCAGAATCCACATTCGGAAGACGAGTAACCTGTACAGGTTTCAGGATCTCATGAGTCTCCACAATATTAACCCCGAAAAAACCATTCCCTGACTGAAAGACAAGAAACTGAATCCTTTCAACAGAGGACTTTTCCTCCATCTCACGCTCAGCTTTGCGCAGTTTCAAACTTGCCATAATCTGATTCTTTTCGGTTTCTTCTACACTCATGGTTCAACCCTCAATTTAAACGCCTGAGACAACTCAGATGCACAATACTCTGCGATCATGTCCCCGGGGGCATTATTTTACAATCAATATATTTTTCCCGGATAATCTATAGCGGTTTTCCGGTGTAGCACTGGTTTAATAATCGACGGGTCCGTTCTCTGTGATGATACAATTCAGCAGTAAATCGTGATCTTCCGCAGGAAAATTTAGAGAAGTCAGAAATTCCGGGATCAGAGAGACCCGCGTGGACTCTGAAAGCATGGCATGGGAGCGGTCATAATAACCGCCACCCCGTCCCAGCCGAGCACCGGATTGATTGGCTCCCAGCGCCGGAATAATCACCAGATCCGAATATGTTGCTGGTGTAGCGGGTGGATATCGATCCCTGGGCGGCTCAAAGGCCCCGACAGAATTTCTTATTAATTCTGATTTACCGGTATAAGGAAAAAAATCCAGAGAGAGGTCCGATCGCAAGACCGGCAGGTACAACCTCGACGCATTGACCTCGCAAAAATCAATAATATCAGGTTCCGTAGATAATGACCAGTATGCAAATATGCGCCGGATCGGTTCATGCTGCTCCACGAATACCAAAAGGTTTTGCGTAAGAGAATTCCTTGTACTCTGCGGCATATTTTTCCATGAAAGTATTGCATTTTTCCTCTGGAGCTCTTTACTATTTATACTCATAATTTTCCTCAGGGAATAGTGAATGCTCTTGACCCTTTCCTGCATTTCGGTTATAATTATGTCAGGACGACTGCGGTGTACGTGGATATTAATTTTTTTGGGCTTTAAACATTTATATTAGGGATTTCGCGTTCGGTGACGGATGTCAGGCCTGGCCTACGGGTTCAATTACAGGAAGACAGATGCCACTTATAGATAACCCACCTGGTTTATGCAAATCCCACTAAAATTAAGGCCACGGCACAGGCGGTTGTCCTCTTTGTTTTAAACAGGCCGCCAACACCCCTGAATAAGCCTGAATCCATGACCGGTCCGGTCGACTACCGCAAAATGGGGTGCAATAAGCACCCGGACAGAGTGCAGTTAGTATTAAAAGAGACACCTCAATAAGTTCTGATAAAATTCATAACGGTATTACAAAAAAACCGTCCTTCCGGACGGTTTTTTTGTAATCGAGATCTCATCTTTTCATTTTAGTTTCAAATCACTGACAGAGTTCAACGCATGGCTGTATTAACAGACGAAATGCATTGTTTGCAAATATTAAACTCCGATGAAGGCCATCTTACATTACAAGAGATCAGTGAAGTATGTCCCCGACAAGCCCCTCGTCAAGCAGTGTAATC
This sequence comes from Leptospirales bacterium, assembly GCA_050295715.1. Lineage (GTDB taxonomy): Bacteria > Spirochaetota > Leptospiria > Leptospirales > Leptonemataceae > JBNKQE01. The sequence goes on along the minus strand of JBNKQE010000320.1, from coordinate 4,171 downwards.
AGTTGACGGGTCTTTTCAACAATAGCCTCTTCTGTTTTCTCTTTCACAGGTCCAGAATCCATTCTCTCTCGAAGAAGTTCATCTGCCAGATTAATAGCAGTCAGGACTGCCAGTTTATAACCGGATATACCACGGAACTGTGTTTTCAGATCACGCATGCGAGTATCAACCATTCGGGCTACTTCGGCAATGTGGCCAGTATCAGCATCTCCACGAATTGTATATTTTTCTCCGAGGATGTCAACGTAGACCTTGTTGCTCGTCTGTTTTTCCAGTGTTGCAGTACTCACGTTTGCCACTCCTTATTTTTCAGACGCCTCATCTTCTACGATAAGAAAATCATCGTCATCATCAACATCAAAGACACCGATTGTATCGTCATCTGATTCATCCAGAATCAACTCGTCATCATCACCTTCGCCGTTGAATATATCTTCTGAACCGCCGGATAAATCTGAGGCAACTGAAGATGTATCCTCTACGGTTTCGTCAGATGTAACGACAGTCATGTCATCATCATCATCAAGGATAATGATTTCCTCATCTTCATCGCTGAGATTAACTTCTTCAGGTTCTTCCACCGCTATTTCCCCGGCGGAAGAGGACATGTCAGGAACCTCATCAATAACAACAACAGATTCATCCACATTCTCGGCGGATTCAGCAGAACCAGTATCAATTACATCCGGCTCCTCCGCCAAATCCGGTTCTTCTTCAAGAACAAGTATCTCCTCTTCTTCGGTCACATCGTCAGTTGCAGCTGCAACTTCAGCTGGAGCCGGAGCGGCCGGTGCAGGCGCGACCGGTGCTGCAGTTGCTGATGCCGGAGATTTGGAACCACTCCCCTGTGTTTCCACATCTGTAAGACGGTTGAGCATCTCGTTGATTTTCTTCTCCAGCAGAACTTCTCTTGCTCGCAATTCGCTGAGTTCCATATTGGTTTCACCAAGCTGCTTGCGAAGACTATCAAGTTCTTTCTCTTTCTCTTCCAGGGCGAGCTTCAGTTCATCATGCTCCTGGCGAAGAGTCTCATTTTCCGTCTCCAGGCGTGAATTTTCAGCCCTCAGGTCTCCAATGAGCTCCAGGGCTCGGATAATACGCTCTTCCAGTTCGTCGAGTTGCTCTATGCTGATCATGGACTCTCCCTCTACATTTCGTAAATATTATTGCTCATGGGCCATACCTTGCGGACTTCTATTAGACCGTTTTTTAGGCAGGAATCTGTAAATAATGACGGCAGGTAATGAAGAATACAAAAGATTTTTTTAATTCAAAGATAAATTTCCGGAGATTCTTTCTTAATAAGACATAATTTTATCTCTGAGTGTATGATTCAGGATGTTAATCGATGAAAACGCGAGCAATTCGCATACAATCGCTTCTCTGTACGGCGGTCAGGTAAAAGGGCATAAAAAAAGCCGCAGTAACGCGGCTTTTTTAGTTCTGATTTAGCTATACGCTTACTTCGTTTCAGCTACAAGCTTTCCAAAACCGGCTGGATCACTCAATGCCATCATGGCCAGAGTCTTACGATCCAGTTCCACTCCGGACTTCTTGAGATTGTTCATAAAACGAGAGTACGACAGACCGTGTGGTCTCGTAGCCGCATTAATTCGAACAATCCAGAGACGTCTCATCTCACGCTTTTTTTGGCGGCGTGAGGCAAACGCATGGAGTCCAGCTTTTTTTACAGCAGAAATAGCCGTACGAAACAGTCGGCGACGACCCCCTCTGAAACCTTTAGCACGCTTCAGGACCTTCTTTCTGCGATTGAGATGAATGCTACCTTTCTTTGCTCTCATGACTTATCTCCCGTATGGCATAAGTTCACGTACTTCATTAAGATCGGACTTATGCACCATCCCGGCTTGACGCATATTGCGTTTTCTTTTCGGGCTTTTTTTGGTAAGGATATGATTTTTAAAGGCATGCGATACCTTAACCTTACCATTTTTTGTAATTCGGAACCGCTTTGCGGCACCCTTATTTGTCTTCATTTTAGGCATAAACTTACCACACTATGACAGAATAAAAACTCTTGCTCCGGGGATGGGACCATCGCCCTCGACGCGTAACCGAGATTTTCAGTACCCCTCACGGGAGCAACCGGTTTTTGGAAAATAAGTACAAAAGCCGGGATTTTGTTTTATCCCTCAGTAGCCTTCTCAGACTCTCCAGCTATTTTCTCAGTTTTCTCAACTGGCTCTTGCTGATCACTGGAGCCCTGTTTTTCAGTCGGTTTCTTCTTAGTTGCCTTTGGCGAAATTACCATGACAATCTGCCTTCCTTCCATTTTGGGAGGAGACTCAAGACTACCTACTTCTTCCACATCTTTTACCATGCGCTGCATGATTTTCATCCCGATATCGGGGTGAGCCATTTCACGTCCACGGAATCGGAGAGAAACTTTTAACTTATCTCCTTTTTCAAGAAATTCAATACCACGATTCTTCTTAATATCATAATCGTGATCACCGATCTTCGGTTTTAACTTGATCTCTTTAATATGAATAACATGCTGATTACGAGATTGTTCTTTTTTCTTTTTCTGCTGCTCGTATTTGTATTTGCCGTAATCAATAATTTTGCATACGGGCGGATCCTGATTGGGAGATACCTCCACCAGGTCAAGTCCTGCCTCTTCGGCCATTTTCAGGGCAACTTTGGTATCAAATACTTCTATACCGGTCCCCTCAACCACAATTCGCACCTTCGGCACTCGAATCTGGTGGTTGATTCTGGGTTCACTGCTTGCCCCTTTTTGCGGCGCCTGGAATCTTTTTCTCGACATCAATCCTCCGTTCCGGATGTAAGCTTCGTCTGCTTATAAAAATCCTATTATTACTCTATGATACTCGCCCCCCCTCAAAGGGGGCAAGCAATATTTCAATCCAGCCTGAAGCGGTTCATCGGGAATGTAGCGGATATTTCAGCAACACCTCCCTTCACTTTATTCTTGACGGACTCATCTTCCGGATTTTCCAGAAGATCGCATATTAAATTTCCAACTTTGCGCATATCATCGCCTTTCAGCCCGCGGGTTGTCAGAGCCGGTGTCCCGAGCCTTACTCCGCTTGATACAGCCGGCGGATGGGGATCGAATGGGATACCATTTTTGTTTGCAGTAATTCCCACCTCATCCATTAGATCGGCAGCCACATTCCCGGTAAGATTCTGAGGTCTTACATCGAGAAGAACCATATGATTGTCTGTACCGCCAGATACCATTGAAAAATTACGGGATGTAAATGTTTCGGCAAGAACTCTTGCGTTCTCCTTAACTTGCTTGATATACTCTTTGTATTCCGGAGCAAGTGCCTCTCCAAATGCCACAGCCTTTGCTGCAATTACATGCATGAGAGGTCCGCCCTGAACACCTGGGAAAACTCTGGAGTTCATGAGCTTGTTGTGTTCTTCTGTATTGCTGAGAATCAATCCGCCGCGTGGTCCGCGTAGAGTTTTGTGAGTTGTAGTTGTGGTTATATCGGCCACATTTATCGGCGATGGATGCTCTCCAGCAACGATTAGACCGGCAATATGGGCCACATCAGCCATCAGCACTGCACCCACCTCATCGGCAATCTCCTTGAATTTTGAAAAATCAAGGATTCTGGGATACGCAGAGAAACCGGCAATAATCAGTTTTGGTTTTGTTTCGCGAGCAACCTTTCGAACTTCATCGAAATCTATACGCTGATCCTTCTCGCTTACACCGTATGAAGCTACATTAAAATAACGACCGGAAAAATTGACTTTTGAACCATGAGAGAGGTGCCCCCCATGTGCCAGATTCATACCAAGAAATGTATCACCCGGCTTCAGAAATCCGAGAAAAACTGCCATATTTGCCTGAGCACCGGAATGAGGCTGCACATTGGCAAAATTAGCCCCAAACATCTGTTTTGCTCTTTCGATTGCCAGAGATTCTACCTGGTCGGCCCATTCACAACCATTGTAGTATCTCTTTCCTGGATATCCCTCGGCATACTTATTTGTTAATGTTGACGTATAGGCCTCAAGAACGCTCTGGCTCACTACATTTTCCGAGGCAATCATCTCCAGATTGCTTTCCTGGCGCCTGTCTTCTCCTTCGAGAATTCTAAATACTTCCGGGTCTGTCTTTTGCAGGTGTCCTTTAATCATATCTTACTCCTGTGAAAATTGACGGTAA
>JBNKQE010000319.1:0-5802 GCA_050295715.1 Leptospirales bacterium | reverse complement strand
TTTGTGGATGAAAATGGATACTTCCAATGTTCAAGAGCACATATTCTAATGACTTAATGGTACGAGATAAGCTTAATTATCACCGGCTATCATTGCATAATCCCCGATACGGCAGAAGGATTGTACTGCCGCAATTCCCGATAAGAAAATCCGATTGCCCATCTGAACATGACCTGCAATGGCGGAACCCTGAGAGAGGACATTATGGTTTCCCATTGTTGCATCATGGCCCATATGAAAGTTACCCATTATATAATTTTGATTACCAATCCTGGTTGTAGACTCCGTTCTGGTTGCTCTGGAAATTGTGGAGCCAGCATGGATTGTATTTTCATCTCCAATGGATAGAGATGTTTCCATGGAAGAGTCAAATCCCATATTTTGTGGTATGGCTCCAAGGACTACATTATGAAATACCTGATTATTCTTTCCAATCGTAGTTCCTGAATTTACTCGAACCGAGCTCTCAAGAATAGTTCCCTCACCAATTTGAGTATTCTTTTCTATAATACAGTATGGTCCTATCCGGGCTGACTCATGGATTATTGCACTTTGATCCACTATGGCTGTAGGATGAATGTTCATTTGGAGTATCCTCATTAAAGATGTTGCGAATTCAGGGATTAAATATTATTTATTTGAACCGTATTGTCAGGGTCAACTACTCTTCTCCTCATTTGGAGGCAGATCTTTCTGTAACAGGTGAATCTGTACCATTTTCTCGAACGAAATGCATATTTAGTATGATAACTCATCACCGATCAGGGGATACCGACCGGTCATTTTGCTAACTTCAGACAAAGATGAAACAAGTATTTATTTTCCGGTTTACGAACCATGCTGCTTATCTTCTCGTGGATTTTTTGTGTGTGAGTAATCATTCATTGGATTTATGGACTCAATTTCGTCAAAGATCGGATAGAAGTTGCATCGCACATAGATAACGCATTTTCTGACTGACAACTTTTCGGATAAAAAAATAAAATCCTGTTGTTCTCAGGAATGTATAATTCACACTTAGACTTCGCGAATGCGCAAAATTTCTGGCATCGTTTGTAATCTGTCCTGGAGGATGTTACGGTAATGGAACCTTATGTTTATTTTTTTGGCGATGGCAAAGCTGAGGGAAGTGATCTGGGTAAAAAATATCTTGGCGGTAAAGGTGCAAACCTGTGTGAAATGGCACGCCTTGGTATCCCGGTTCCCCCCGGAATTGTTATCACCACTACGGCCTGTAATCAATATACAAAAATGAAATCATTTCCCGATGGGTTAATGGACCAGGTACGTGAAAAAATGAAGGAGGTTTACGCATCAACGGGAAAAGTACTCGGTGATCCTGAAAAACCCCTTCTTGTTTCGGTTAGATCCGGAGCACCGATATCCATGCCCGGGATGATGGATACCGTCCTGAATCTTGGAATGAATGATCAGACAATTCAGGGTATGATAAAACTCACAGGAAACCCTCGTTTTGTTCATGATTCGTACAGACGTTTTATTAATATGTTCAGTAATGTTGTGCTGGGAATCAAGCACGAGAAATTTGAGAAGATCCTGGAAGCTCATAAACAGAAAAAAGGCGTTGAACTCGATACAGAACTGGATTCTGATGAGCTGCTGGCTATTGCCAATGATTATAAAGCCATGGTCCGTCAGGAACTGGGTTATGATTTTCCTGATAATGTTGAAGATCAACTTGTCAAAGCCATTGAAGCGGTTTTCTCTTCCTGGTCAAACGAGCGAGCTATTATCTACCGTCAGCTAAATGGCATTCCACACGACCTGGGGACTGCTGTAAATGTTCAATCCATGGTATTTGGAAATATGGGTGATGACTCCGGAACAGGTGTTGCTTTTACCCGAAATCCATCCACCGGTGAAAAGAAATTCTATGGTGAATATCTCATGAATGCTCAGGGTGAGGATGTTGTGGCTGGTATTCGTACTCCCAACCCAATCGCTCACCTCGAAAGTACTTTGCCGGACGTTTACAAACAACTCTTCGAAGTTCAGGAGAGGCTTGAGTCACACTTCGGTGACATGCAGGACATTGAGTTTACTATTGAGCAAAAGAAGCTCTATCTTCTCCAGACACGAAGCGGTAAAAGAACCGGATTTGCAGCACTGAAAATTGCTGTAGATATGGTAAAAGAAGGCAAGAATGATGAGAAGCACGCTGTAAAGAACGTTGCTCCTGAGTCTGTACCATCTTTGCTGGCGCCGATCTTTTATCCGGATGAAAAGAAAAAAGCCATCGAAAGTGGCCGCCTCCTCACTACCGGTCTGAATGCCGGACCTGGAGCGGCATCAGCCGCTGTTGTCTTTACTGCAGAACATGCTGTTGAGAGGGCTCGCAAGAAAGAAAAGTCACTTCTGGTCCGACTGGAAACGAGTCCGGAAGACATTGCGGGAATGGAAGCTGCTGAAGGGATTCTTACTGCTCGCGGTGGTATGACCTCTCATGCCGCTGTTGTTGCTCGTGGAATGAACAAGCCATGTGTGGCCGGTTGTTCTGAGTTGAAATTCTCAGAAGAGAATGGAGCAACAAAGCTTATCGTTCGTAAGAGTGATGGAACAGAAGTGCAGATCAAAGAGGGCGACCATTTATCCATTGATGGTTCTACCGGTGAAGTGATCCAGGGACCACTGGAAGCGCAGCCATCAGAGATCTGGCAGGTTCTTCATGGAGATCTACCTGCTGAGCAATCTGAAATTGCACGCGATTTCCTTGAATTCATGAGCTGGGCCGATAAAGAGAGAACTCTTACAGTACGTGCCAATGCTGATACTCCTCGTGATGCGAGAACTGCAAGAATTTTCGGTGCCGAGGGCATTGGTTTATGTCGTACAGAGCACATGTTCTTCGAAGGAGAGCGCATTGTATCCATGCAGGAGATGATTCTGGCTGATAAGGTTGAGGACCGAGAAAAAGCACTGGATAAACTTCTGCCATTCCAGCGAGAAGACTTTATTGGTCTTTTCGAGGCGATGGAAGGATTCCCTGTTACGATTCGTCTTCTGGACCCCCCGCTGCATGAGTTTCTGCCCCATGATGATGAACATATTCGTGAACTGGCCGCCAAACTGGGATTCCCTGCTGAAAAGGTTAAGGAACGAGTGGAAGACCTTCTTGAATCAAACCCGATGCTTGGTCACAGAGGGTGTCGTCTGGGTATTACCTACCCTGAAATTACAAGAATGCAGGCACGTGCCATATTTGAAGCAGCTGCTGAGGTTCAAAAAAAGGGTAAGAAAATCGAACCAGAAGTTATGGTTCCACTGGTTGGAAACGTGAAAGAGCTGGAGCTGCAGCGGACCCTTATTGATGAAGTTGCCAAAAAAGTGATGGAAGAGAAGGGTGTTGAGATTCCATACATGGTGGGAACCATGATTGAGGTTCCGCGCGCTGCCATTACTGCTGACAAAGTTGCCGAACAGGCTCAATTTTTCAGTTTTGGAACCAATGACCTGACGCAAACTACACTTGCATTTTCACGTGATGATGCTGATAAGTTTCTCAGGGAATACATCAATAAAGAGATTTATGATCGCAATCCCTTCCAGTCCATAGACCAGGAAGGTGTTGGGGAAATGATAAAAATAGCAATGGAAAAAGGCCGCAAAACTCGACCTGATATAAAACTTGGCGTCTGCGGAGAGCATGGAGGAGATCCTACAAGTATCTACTTCTTCCATAAAATTGGTTTGAATTATGTGAGTTGTTCACCATTCCGTGTTGCGGTTGCCCGACTGGCAGCAGCGAAAGCCAGGCTGGACGATTGAGACACAACAGACACATCTAAATTATGATTAAGCCGCATAGAACTATGCGGCTTAATTGTTTTATCGGGATTGTCGAGATTTGTGAATATATGTGTGGTGATTACTGGTTTTTCGAAAAAATAATACGTCGAACTCTAATAACGCTCGATGGAAGCTTGGTCAGTTATTAGTTTGTTAGCAGATCGACAAATTCTGAGAATGTACGTAAAAAAATACGGTTTTTTATCGAATTCCCTGAATACGCAGGGTAGGATTAAGAAAAAGACTGGATTTCTTGCGTCATGTGCCAGAGAATCTCCATCAAACTTGTTTGTCGAAGACACCGGATCCCGGACGGCAAGCGTTATCCGAGCATTTTTGTAAAAGGTCAGGAAAAATTCTATTTGATTTTCTCAAAAATGTGATATGAGTCTAAAATCTAACAATACATCGAGCGAGAGGAGTGATTGATGAAAAAAGTTCTACTATCCCTGGCAATTCTTGGTATGCTTTCAACAGGATTGCAGGCAGCTGATCTGACTAATAATGACAGTCAGGTACATGAAGTTACTGCAATTTATGGAACAGGAGTTTATGGTGGGAACGAAGCACCTGTACCAGTGAAGTTCTTAATGTTACCTGGTTTTACTTATAAGTTTGTATGCAGTAGTTGCACACTGACCTTGAATGGCTCCAGTATTCTTACCACAGATACTGATGTTATCACAATCCAGGGCGGAAAGCTTGTAAAAGCAGAGTAATACTCTCTCTGTTTCCAGGAACCAGGTTCCTGAATGTGAACCCCCGGTGCCGTTGATTCTACCTGAGGCAAAGTTTGCTGGTGGATGGCACCAGCGGGGTTATGCTTTATATCCGAATAATTTCCTCAAAAAAAACTATTCATTGTATCCGATTTCCTCGAAGGTGTCCGCACATGTGGAGTATCATTTGAAGGAAACTGCCGGTAAAAAACGAATCCTGCTTATCCGACTTAGTTCTCTGGGAGATGTGCTTCTAACTGATCCTGTTGTAGCTGCAGTACATGAGCGATATCCAGATGCCAGTATAGATTTCCTTGTAAGAAAGGAGTTTGCGGAACTGATTCGACATAATCCATCTATTGATCATATTCTCACATTTGATCGTTCCAGTGGTTTTCGCGGTCTTCTGGAGTTGAGAAGGCATGTTATAAATTCCGGATACAGCGCAATTGTTGATCTTCATGGCAGTACTCGCAGTAAAATTATTTGTTTTGCATCAGGGATTCCGTATGGCAGAATCAAGAAAAATCAATTCATTCGCTTTTTACTCATTCATTTGCGGTGGAACCTTTACAGAAAAAAGGGAATTGTACGTGTACCTGATAAATATGTAAATGCGGCAAAATTCCTGGGTGTCTCAGGCATACACAGAGATCCCATATTCCATATTTCTGATGAAGCCATTGGCAAAGGCGAGGATCTATGGGATGAGCTGAAAAATGAAGGCTTTGGTGTTGTTATGGCACCGGGAGCCAGGCATTTTACAAAGCGCTGGCCGGAGGAATACTACGCCGGGTTAATTAATTTAATTCATGAAAATTATGGCGTTAAGACAATTTTACTGGGCGGACCCGATGAGATTGAAACGATTCACCGAATTGAATCCATGACAGGAGATAACCGGTGCCGTGGTCTGGCCGGAAAAATTACATTGATGGAATCTGCCGGACTTATTCGATGTGCGCCCTTCTTTGTAAGTAATGACTCGTTTTTAATGCACGTGGCTGCGGCATTTGGCGTCTGGCAGGCCGCTATTTTTGGGTCAACTTCCGAGGAACTTGGATTTTTTCCCAATAATCCGCATGCAAAAATATTTGAAGAGAAGGATTTATCCTGCCGTCCCTGTACTCATATCGGAAGGTCGTCGTGCCCTAAAAAACACTTCCATTGTATGATGCGTGTAAAACCCCAGGATATTCTGAGGTTTTATGAAGAAGTCTCTCAAGTTTGAAATCCTGCGACAACCTGATGATTTTAGCTGCGGGCCCACGTGTCT
>JBNKQE010000318.1:0-5819 GCA_050295715.1 Leptospirales bacterium | reverse complement strand
AAAAAAACACGGCCGGTACGGGCAAGAAGAGGCCCGGCAAGAGTTACAGATCCCCGGAGTTTTCCCGTTAACTCCACGGGCAACTGACTTTCCAGCTTTTTATTTGCGCGAATTTCTATTTTAGTGCCATCCCCTGGATTCACCTCGGAAACACTGGCCCCGAGAGCACGCAGGATTTCCTGCATAAGGATGACATCTTCAATGGGAGGAATATTTTCCAGAATAACAGGTTCGTCTGTCAGAAGACTGGCAGCAAGCAGCGGTAATGCTTCGTTCTTATTGCCCTGAGGACGAATTTTTCCATTCAGCGGATTCCCACCGTTAACTCGAAAGATTGATTCTCCACCCTGATTCATAATACCACTGCATCCTATCTTAATCAATGGTCCAGCGAAAATTTCATTTCCATGACGGTGAATTGATATCATACTGACCTGTAAATTCTTTTAAGATAAGGAAAAAGTCTATGATGGGTTCGATGCCAGTTACGCTCACAATTGCCGGTTCGGATAGCGGAGGCGGGGCGGGGATACAGGCTGACTTGAAGACATTCCAGGCACTTGGGTGTTACGGAACATCAGCAATTACAGCAATCACCTGTCAGAATACAAAAGGAGTTAAGGCTGTTCAGGGGATTGATCCTGAGATCGTCGCCGGGCAAATTCTGGCTGTTCTCGATGACTTTCCGGTAAGAGCTGTTAAAACCGGAATGCTCTATTCAGCTGCAATTATTCGGGCTGTAAGGGAAGCTCTTCGCACAATTGTAGATGATATCCCGCTTGTTATTGATCCTGTAATGGTTGCAACGTCCGGTCACCTCCTATTGCAGGAGGAGGGTGTGAAGGAGATGATAGACTTTCTGCAATTGGCACGGATTATTACTCCAAATTTACCGGAAGCGGAGGTCATTCTTGGGAGATCCATTCACAACGAAGAAGGTGTGATACAGGCTGCAAGTGATCTTAATAAAATAACGGGCAGTGCCGTATTATTGAAGGGAGGACATTTTTCAAATAATGGTAGCCGGGGGAGTTCCGGCAGCAAGTATATTAGCGATTATTTATATGATGGTAATGGTATAAGTATTATTCAAAGACCCTTGCTTGAAACAAAAAATACTCATGGCACCGGATGCACACTGAGTGCGGCTATCGTATCATGTCTGGCGAAGGATATGTCTTTGAACGACAGTGTTGGAAAGGCACGAGATTATTTACAGGGGGCACTTGAACATGCAACATCACTGGGATCGGGGAATGGGCCACTCAATCATTCCTGGGAGTTATTTAGATAATGGGAAAAGGTCTTAATTATCCTGAATAACATGAAGATCTAGTATATGTGTCAATCACACTCCTCATGGGCTTTGGATATAGCAATTTAATACATCGGACCGAGGGTATTCGCTTTCTCCGATACTGGGCAGGGATGATTGTCAAATGCATTTTTTCGGGTGAGCCGCTATCATTTTGTATCCATTCAAACTGATGAGCAAGGTCACCCTGTCTCATTGTAAAAAGGACACAATGCAAATAATATAAATGAATATTGCAAATGCGTGAGTCCTGCAGAAGCAGTACAATTTTCTGTGACCGACCGATTTTTGGGGAATTTCTGAACTTTTTATACACTGTCTTTGTATGAAAGAACAAATTCGAGTGATTGCTGAGCCCTTCTCAAGTTCCCGTTCGACCCTGTTGATTCCAGGTTCCTACCACGAACGATTTTTCAATAGCTTCAGGAAAGTAAGGAATCTTCCTCTCTCTTTTTATTTGCAGCGTTTACTGGACGATCCTCTGTTGAATCATAAGTTGAGTTTTCTTAAGGCTGAGAAGTGGAAGAAGGTATATCAGTCCGAAGGGCAGGATCTTCGTCGGGTTAATTTTTATCCTGATGAGAGGGACTGGGCCCGTCTTTCGGTTATTTCAAATGCCACTGGTTTTTCCCGTTGTTACATTTTTGTTTTCCTGATGCTTGTGGATATGGGTGTGATCTCTCTGGAAAATGGTGGAACTAATCCACATTTCGGAAAGAATGCATGGAATCCGTTGACCTTTTGTTCGATTTTACTCGACTCAAGCTGCAGAAAGATAACAAGGAAACTCCAAACATAGACCACACCCCTCCAGAAGGGGAACCTGCGGCTGATTCTGCGGTATAAAGCAACAAACTCACTCTGGCTGACGAGGATTGGATTGGATAGAGTAGCGTCCCGGGTATTCCTTATGCTTGCTCAGTGGAGTAATTAGATATATCAGACATCCAGAGCTATTCTTAAATTCATGAATCCTTTTTTTGAATCTTTTAAACGTCCTATAATACAGGGAGTTTGAAAACCGTGTAATTATCGGAAAAAATCTGAAATCTCCCTTCTTATTAAAAATAACGGAAGCCTTGTCGATGTAATAGGATCACAACAAGAGGCCATGCTTCCGCACCGGGTTAAATACAATGAAAGGCAGACTAAAAATTCTATATGCTACAGATTTTTTGGAATCTTCGAAAATCGCTCTCGAGATGCTAAATACGCTTGGTGAAAAATATGATACAAATCTAACATTCATGCACGTGGTGACTACGTTCTGGAAAGACTGGTTTGCATCAGGACTTTATGAGAAAGAGGCTATGGATCGTCTTCATGAATGGTCTCGAAAAATCAATGCAGGGGAAATCGATGATTCGCATCTTATGGTATTCAAAGGAAATGCTGCAGATTATATAACCATGCAGGCAGGGTTGATGAATGCTGATCTGATTGTTGTTGGCGGCGGCGGTGATCCTGAGACAAAGAGAGACTTTATCACCGGATCAACAGCAGAGGAGATTATTCGATATTCACGTCAGTCTGTATTCCTTGTTAAAAAACCTGGGTTGAAAAGTATACTGGCTGCGGTAGATGGATCTATGGAGTCGAGAAAAGCACTGGAGAAAGCAATTGAGCTAACGTATCTATATGATGCAACATTGAAAGTCGTGCATGTAATTCCCAATCCAGATTTTAATCCGCTTGGAATGAAACGAGAAGATGTTCTAAAAAATGAAAGTGCATTTAAGGAAGAGAAGATAAATGAGATAGAGCTATTTTTAAAACCGGTTGATTTCAAAGGCGTAAAATATGAGGTCTCCCATATCTGGGGCGTTGCTTCTCATGCTATTCTTGCCACTGCAATGGATGAGCAATCAGATGTCATTGTAATCGGGACGACGGGACACAGTGAGATCGAAAAGAGGCTGCTTGGAACAACAGCAACAAAGACAATTCGCAGAGCACCCTGTTCCGTTTATGTCGTGAGATAGGCCTGTCATTGCTGAAGAATTCTCAATACGGATAACTTAATAATTCGTATGATATTATATGGTCCATTGTGCAAATGTTCTCATTATTTACAATTATGTCTGTACAGTTGTTCCAGTAATTGACTGAGTCTGTAATTCAACATTCATCAACTACAGCGAAATCATAGAATTGTTACGGCCAGGTTGCTTTATTGATCATAAAACAAGCACATACATCTAATTTTTCACTCTCCGACCTGCTTTTGAGGCTTTTAGTGTTAAATAAAGGAAGTAATAACAGTTTTTTCTGGACATGAGAGACGTGTACTTCATAAAAAAACATGTCTCCCATTACAAAGTTCAAAGAATTCCTTTATAATGCTCATCATGGCGACAATGAAATTATTGAAGGTCGATCACCGGGTGATCAAAATATAAAAAAATGGGGATTTGATATTCAACCTCATGTCTCATTTATATCCGCAATTATTGTAGTTTTATTTATTTCGTTAACGCTTTTATACCATAATAGAGCCTCGAATACATTTAATTCAATACAGGATACTATTGCGAATGCAGGCGGATGGTTTCTCATTCTTGTAGTAAATATATATCTAGGTGTAATGTTCTTTCTTGCCTTTAGCAGGCTTGGAAATATTCGTCTGGGCGGTAAGGATGCGAAACCTGATTACTCAACATTCTCCTGGTTTTCAATGCTGCTGGCTGCAGGTATGGGAATCGGGCTTATGTTCTGGAGTGTGGGTGAGCCTATCAAGCACTTCGGAACTCCTCCCACATTTCATGGTATTATTCCGGAAACTCCCCAGGCTGCACGAGAGGCGATGACATTTACATTTTATCACTGGGGTCTGCATGCATGGGGGATTTATGCACTGGTGGGACTCGGGCTTGCATTTTTTTCGTTTAACCTGAATCTTCCACTTACTATTCGATCTGTTTTCGCACCACTGTTAGGCGAAAGAATTTACGGCTGGCCCGGACATTTTATTGATATAATGTCAGTGACTGCAACATTGTTTGGTCTTGCTACGTCATTGGGATTGGGGGTGGGACAGGTTAATGCGGGACTGGAGTATCTCTTTGGTATACCCGTCAATATAACTGTGCAGGTTGTAATTATCGCCGTAATAACCAGTTTTGCAACGACTTCTGTTGTCGCCGGTCTCGACAGTGGTGTGCGAAGACTCAGTGAGTTAAACATGATTGTGGCATTTGTGTTTATGATATTTGTAATTATAGTTGGACCCACTGTCTTTTTACTCGGTTCTTTTGTACAGAATCTCGGATATTACACATTCCAACTTCCGGCTTTAAGCTTCTGGACTGAGACTTTCGTTCAGACTACCTGGCAAAAGGACTGGACTGTTTTTTACTGGGGATGGTGGATCTCCTGGTCTCCTTTTGTAGGTATGTTTATCGCCAGGGTTTCCAGAGGACGAACAGTGAGGGAGTTTATACTGGGTGTGCTCTTTATCCCGTCTTTACTATCATTTTTGTGGTTATCTGTATTTGGTGGTTCGGCCCTCTATCTGGAACTCAATCACCTGGCTGAAATTGGGAAAGCAGTAGATGCAGGTGTCGAAACAGCATTATTCGTATTGCTGGAAAATTTTCCACTCTCCTGGATTACATCGCTTGTGGGAGTTTTTCTTGTTGTAATATTTTTTGTGACATCATCGGACTCCGGTTCGCTTGTAGTTGATCATCTTACATCGGGAGGGACACTGGACTCTCCTGTTCCGCAAAGAATTTTCTGGGCAGTCATGGAAGGTGTTGTGGCGGCTGTACTTCTCATTGGAGGAGGTTTAACAGCATTACAGACAGCGTCCATTGCTACAGGTCTTCCCTTTTCCATTATTCTTCTTGTAATGTGCTACAGTCTTGTGCGTGGGCTTGTTAAAGAGTATAAGAGGACTTTGGAGTAGTCAATAAATCAAGTTATGACCAGTTCTGTGATATTTGCCCCTATTCTCCTGGCGATTCTAAATGGGATGGGAGAGTTACTGTTAATGCATAAGAGAATACTCCGCTCAATGAATATGTTTAGATATCTTTTAGCTCACAGTTATTACGACTTTTCCTTGATGCATTCCCTCGCCAAAATACTTCATTGCTTCAGGTAGTTCATGTAATTTAAAGGACCTATCTATTGACAAAGGGGATACCCTGCAGAAGCTGCCAATCCCAATCATTGATAGATACAGTGTTAACTTTTACAAGTACCTCAGTATCTTTCGGAACCGGCCTATTGACCTCTTTTAAAACAAGGTTTTCAGATTTTCCATATTTGGTGTAAGTAATCGCTTTCACAATGTAACCTTGAAGAAATTAATATAATATGGGACGGAATTCTGTTCATATCGAATACATTTACCGGGAGAAGGTATAATGGATCCGATTTAAGACAGTATTCCAGTATCAATGGAATGACATTCTGCCATATTTATTTTGTTCTATTGCAATACCTGAATTCAAAAACTTTATTGTAATTTAAAATAAAAAAACCGGTCCCTTTCGAGGCC